>JAVVFI010000027.1:0-22482 GCA_032250555.1 Sedimentisphaerales bacterium | reverse complement strand
ATAAAGACTCGACCATATTAGTTGAGGCGTTTGTTGTTGAAGTTAGACTTTCTGCACTTTACGATTTGGGGGTAAGTCCTATCGGGGAAAAACCTAATTCAGTCTCGATAGAAAATATTCTGAGATGTCTACAGGATGAGGACAACGCAAAGATTATTTCGGGGGCGAAAGTGGCAGTTAAGCATAGAGAACAGGGAACAACCGAATCGGAGCAAATGATTTACTTTGAGCCCACTAAAACCAGCGAAAAAAGTAATAAGCCGCCTGTTGCGAGAGCTCCCCGCCCTTATAAGTTCGGCAAATCTTTTAGTGTTTCAGCAAATATCATAGCTGCCAACAAACTATTCTTGAGTTTTGATTACAGTGGAAACGCCCTGGATAAGGCTCCGGCTAAGGATAGTATGCCACCTAATAGTAAAAATTGGCAGTGGTCCGGTATGGTATGTCTTAATATGGGCAAGGCAAGTATAGTAGGCGCAGCACAAGATGAAGAAAAGGCAGTTTTTTTTATTCTTTGCGCTGACATCAAGGGTAGTAAGACTTACGGAACGAAAAGCGGCCGCGAAACAAGCTGAATTCCAGTTAAATTTTGACGCTTTATCAGCTTAAAAGAGGATATAACTAATGTTTTTAATACATCACTTTTTTACTTGATTAAAAAGCTTTTATGTGTATATAATTATGTAAAGCGCGAGGAATTTCAAAACATTAATGGAGGCGCAAGAATGAAACGAGCGATTTCTGTTCTGCAAAGTGGAATATACAAAAAATCCCGTATCAGAATACTTTTTAGATAATAACCACCCTCCTTCAAAAGGGCTGGATGCGCAATTTTTGTATACGCATCCAGTCGTTATTATGGTGTAATTAAGTTTGGACAGCGAATCAAGAAGCGTGACCATTGAACTCTACTTTATCACCAAACACCTGGTTTGGATATTAATTCAGGCTAAGCATTAGTAAGTTAACTCTTACTTAAATGCGTTTTAGTTTCAGGCCCCTGCGGGTTCACACATTCCCTTTTCCTCCTTACCGCGGGGGCTTTTTATATTTTTATTAAATTTGTGCAATATTTGAGAGGACTGAAACGTCTGTCTCTTGTAGGACAAAACCAACAGTATTTGTCTAAACTCTTTGTTAAGAAGGACTTGTGACAAAAGGGCAAAAAGGAGGCACTAAAGGTATTCAGAGACCAACCATTTCAAATGTGGACTGAGGACTAATTATTGAGGACGCTTTCAAGAGAAATACGATAATATCAATTTATGATCCGGCCTCTTTGTAATGATATGAGGCAAGTGTAATAGCAGCTAACTGTAGATCAGAGACGTATCTGAGCGGACTGATCTGAGGTTTACAGTGATCAAAGGAAAATTGAGTAGATGGAAGGGAACTAAATGAATAGATTATCAACTTTGGCAATCATCATTATTGTTTTGGCAACCTCGGCATCGGTGGATGTATTCGGAGCATCGGGCAGTGATTACTGGCCGAGTTGGCGAGGACATGGTAATACGGGTATTTCCCAGAAGGGTAATCCTCCGTTGACGTGGAGTGAGACTGAGAATATCAAATGGAAAGTGAAACTGACAGGGGACGAATCCAACTCATCTCCAATTATCTGGCAGGACAAGATATTCTTTCAAACGGCAGTCAAGACCGATGTTAAAGGAAAAGCAGCACCATCGGCTGCAAGTGGAAACTCAGGGCGCAGGAGGGGACCGGGCGGTTCACCACCAACCAACATCTTTAAATTCAACCTTGTTTGCCTTGATCGAAATAACGGAAAGCTGCTTTGGCAAAAAACAGTCCGTGAAGAATTACCTCACCAGGGGCATCATAACGATCACGGCTTTGCCTCTTTCACGCCGGTAACAGACGGGAAACTTATATGGGCAAATTTCGGCTCACGTGGATTGCATTGCTATGATCTTGACGGCAATCTTAAATGGAGTAAGGATTTGGGTAAAATGAATACGGTAATGGGCTTTGGCGAGGGCGGCTCATTAGCTGTTGCAGGCGATACGGTGGTTGTCGTCAGAGACCACGAAGGCGATTCTTTTATTATCGCGTTGAACAAAATGACAGGTGAGAAAATATGGCAAAAGGAACGTGACGAAGCTACTTCCTGGGCGACACCATTACCTGTTGAAGTAAATGGAAAAATTCAGGTTGTTGTTAGTGCAACTAATTTGATTCGCAGTTATGATCTCAAGACGGGAGATATCATCTGGCAGTGTGGAGGTCAGACACGAAACGTTATTCCCACACCCGTGACGGGTTTCGGCATGGTCTATTGTACCAGCGGATTTCGAGGAAATTCACTTCAGGCAATCGAGCTGGGTCATAAGGGAGACCTGAGCAATACAGATGCAGTTAAATGGCACGTCAAAGAAGCAACCCCTTATGTGCCTTCACCGCTTCTTTACGGCGAGAAGCTTTACGTCTGCTCAGGAAATAGAGGAGTCATATCCTGTTACAACGCCAGGACCGGAAAACCATATTTTATTAGTGAATCGCTTGAGGAGATAAGCGGAATCTATGCATCTCCGACAGGTGCGGCAGGCCGGGTTTATTTTGTCGGACGAAGAGGGACAACCTACGTACTTAAACATTCTGATAATTTTGAAGTTCTTGCCGTAAACAAGCTGGAAGACAGATTCGATTGTTCGCCTGCTTTTGTCGGCAATGAAATGTACCTTAAGGGCAAGGAGAACTTGTATTGCATAGCCGGCTCAAAATGAAAGAGTATGCTTAATTGAGTCGGTATGATATTTCGCATATGACTATTTTTTGTTGAGAATCGTAAGCCTTTAAACTAAAAGAGAATTGTTGTAAGAGGTTTTTGGAGGAAAATGTAATGAAAGTACTAACATCCCTCAAAACAGTCTGTTTGCTTATGCTTATGCTTTTTATGTTGTATTCATCACAAGCATCGGCCGGACAACAAAAAAGAGGAATTACCGGAGACTGGGAAATTAAGATGGACTTTAATGACCGAGAAGTGACATCGATTTTGTCATTTTCCCAGGATAAGGAGGGCAAGCTTGAAGGCAAATGGATTGCTTTTTGGGGAGTCAATGAGCTGAATAATCTTAAGTACGAAGAGAATAAACTGAGCTTCACGCACGTCAGCAGGTTCGGTGACAATGAAATAACGTCAAACTTTGCCGGTGCAATCCAGCGAGGCAAGCTCTCCGGTACTCTATCGAACGACAGAGGTGATTTCGAGGTCGGGGGTAAACGCCTGAGACAGATGCCTATGATAATGGGCAGTTGGGAAATGAAGTTCAAGGTGGGTGAGCGGGAAGTCACAACTACTCTCGTGGTTAAGGCGGACGAGGCGGGAAAGCCGGCCGCCCTATGGCAAAGCCAGTGGGGTGAGCATCAGATTTCAGACATTATTTTCAAAAAGGGCAAGCTGACATTCCAGCGCAAGAGCAAATTCCAGGATCAGGAATTTGATTCGACCTTTGAAGGAACTCTCAAGGCGCACAAGCTTTCTGGTGTAATCAAGTCTGAACGTGGAGACATCGCAGTAGAAGGGACACGAGTTGGTGCCGCTCTTGTCGGCCAGTGGGATCTTGAAATCTCATCTGATTCCGGAAGCCGGAAACAGCTGCTCCGGGTCAATCCAGATTTGAGCGCTATGTTAGGACCTATTGCAGTTAAGAAGGTCAATCTTGAAGATAACGAAGTGGCGTTTAAGACAGAACTGGAATTCGGTGACCAAAAATACGATATCAGCTTCGCTGGTAACCTGGACGGCAGGAAGCTGAGCGGCGAGCTGAGCAGCTCCAGAGGCACTCAACAGGTAACAGGCAAAAAAATCAGGAGCACTTCAGCCGCTAAAAAAAGCATACAAATCAAGAAAAAATTTCGCAAGCCGGATATCCTATATGTTCCCACTCCACAAGAAGTGGTGGACAAGATGCTTGAAATGGCGGAGATAAAAGAAGGAGATGTGGTATATGACCTGGGCTGCGGTGACGGGCGGATAGTGGTGACCGCGGCAAAACGCTACGGAGTCAAGGCGGTAGGTTTCGATATCAATCCGAAGCGCGTCAGAGAATCGCTCGAAAATGTGAGAAAGAACAATGTCGAGCATCTGGTGACCATTAAGCATGAGGATGTCTTCACACTGGACCTTCGAGAAGCTAATGTGGTGACTTTATACCTGCTTCCGAGCCTGAATGTGAAACTGATGCCTCAACTGGAAAAACTTAGACCCGGATCACGCATTGTTTCACACGACTTCGATATGCGCGGCGCAAAACCCGTCGAGGTATATCGTATGAATTCCTCTGGAGATGATGACGGAGAATACTATGGAGAGGAGCAGCATACGATTTACAAGTGGATAGTACCATGGGAAAAGGAGTAAAACACGCCTTAATCAATGACTGATTGAGGCGGGTAAATCATTAATCTTTTTAGGAGACCGCATTATGAAACGCCAAACATTTTTCAAGGCAGTCCTGTGTTGTACGCTGATAGTCATGGCCATGCTGTCGGTACAAGCCAGGGCCCAGTCATCCCGTGGAAGGGGATTATACGGTGACTGGCTGGTTAAGGTCGATTACGATGGAAGACAATTCGAATCGATTCTTTCGTTTTCGAGAGACAGCGAGGGTAACCAAACCGGCCAATGGATCAGCTTCATGGGTCTTAGCGAACTGAAAGACATCAAGTACGAAGAAGGTAACATCAGCTTCTCACGGGAAAGACGAAATCGTGATGGTGAAACCTCGACATCGAGCTTCAAAGGGACAATCGAGGACGGAAAAATCTCGGGAACCTGGTCGAGCAGCAGAGGTGAAAATAAGCTAGAGGGCCAGCAAGCCCCGCGAATGCCGAGGGCTGTCGGGAGCTGGGAGTTGAAGTATAAGTTCGGTGAGCGGGAAATAACATCAACACTTGTTGTTAAAGCTGACAAGGAAGGTAACCTCACTGGTCAATGGCAGAGCCGACGGGGTGAAAGTGCGGTAACCGACCTGCAATACGAACGCGGCAAGCTGACTTTCAAGCGCACAAGCACATATCAGGATACTAAGCGGGAATACACGTTTGAGGGAACTGTTCAGAGAGATAATACTCTTTCCGGTATGATTAAGTCTGAGAGGGGAGAGATTGAGGTCGAGGGAAAACTGGTTGGTGGTTCCCTTATCGGTACATGGAATCTCGAAGTTGCATACGATAGCGGCCCCCGCAAGCAGAGACTCAGAGTCAATCCGGACATGAGTGGATTGTACGGGGCTATTCCAATCAAGAAGATCAACATGGAAAACAACCAGGTTGATTTCCTGACGGTTTTGAAATTCGGTGATCAATCATTCGAAATAAGATTCGAAGGAAAAATAGAAGATACGAAGCTTACCGGAGAGATTACTACCTCCAGAGGCAGCCAGAAGGTAACAGGTACGAAAGTAATCCGTACATTCAGAAGACGCAGCACAGGATAAATGAAACATGTTTTATTGGGCCTGCCGGACTAACCTTCGGCAGGCTCATTTCTTACTCACCAATATCCATTAAATTGCTGTCAAATCAGCTTACAGCGGGATCGATAAGCCAGCCCCAAAGCTTAATATGAAATCTTTCTTGTAAGCAGGCCATCTGCAATATTATCCCCGATTTAATCCGGATTATCGGCCTTACGCTTTTAGCAATACCTGAGAATAAAGTTCTTTAGTCAGGTTGCAATATGGTCGATAATTTCCGATGGAGGCAGCTTTATCATGGATTCAGGAGGCATATCCTAATTAGTATTCAGGGGGGTTCTTAACAGTATCAGGAAAAGCTGATTCGACAGGTCATTGAAGAGGTCGAAAATATGTTAATAATCAAGAACAATCTTATGTCGGCAAACGCCACGCGGCACCTTGGCAATAGCTACAATGCCCTGGCCTCGTCAGTTGAAAGGCTGTCGTCAGGCCTGCGCATCAACAGTGCAAAAGACGATGCGGCCGGTCTTGCTGTTCGCGAATTGATGCGGGCAGACATCGCTGTTATCGAGCAGGCTGTACGTAATGCTCAGGACGGAATTAGTCTGCTGCAAACAATGGAAGGGGCTATGGCAACAATCGATGACGCCTTAGTGCGTATGCAGCAGTTGGCCGAGCAGGCGGCCACTGGTTCGTACTCTTCGGCTCAGAGAGCAATTATGGAGAGTGAGTTCCAGGAAATGCGCAATGAAATCGATCGTGTAGCTGGATCGACCGAGTTTAATGATATCAAGATGCTCGATAACTCCGCCACCGTTTCAATCCACATCGGTAAACTTTCAACCGACAGCGTCAGTATTACAGGCAGCAATGTAACCAGCGCATCAAGCGGCCTTAACATTACAAATCTGACCATTTCCAGCGCAGCCAGCGCTCAGAGCGCAGTAACCGCGTTAGACAGCGCAATCAGCATCAAAGATACCGCTCGCGGTACGTTCGGATACAAGATGAACCGTCTTGAAAACGCAATATCCGTTCTTAATATTCAGGTTGAGAACCTGCAGGCAGCCGAGTCTCGTATTTCGGATGTAGATGTTGCTTCCGAAATGGCGGAGATGACGAAGAACCAGGTGCTTGCAGAGGCCGGTATGTCAATGTTAGCTCAGGCCAACATAATACCCCAAACAGCATTGAAACTTTTCACATAAAATCAGCGACTTGAAAAAACTGTATTTAAAAACAGATTTAACCGCCGTCATTTTGTTTTTACACTTCACGATGCCTCGCATTCCATTTGACTATTGACTCTGGAGACTTGTTTTGATAGATATTTAGATATGATTGCAAATAGCTGGGATTATTTGATTGTTACAGCATCAAATGATGCTCAAGCGGGAAATTATGAACATCAACTGGCTCTGAGACAAGAGCTTGGGCTGCTGCCATGTGTTCGAGATGTAATCGTTATTCCCGACCCCGGCGGCAAGCGCATCGGCAGCGGTGGAAGCACAATCTGCTGTTTGCTCGAAGTGCTTAACCGGGAAATGCAACAGGACAGTAATCGCAAGGGTACAGGGGCCTGTCAAAGCGTTCTCGAAAAACTTCGAATTCTGATTGTACATGCCGGGGGTGATTCAAAGAGATTGCCTGTGTACAGTGCGTGCGGGAAGATATTTTTTCCTGTGCCGGGCGACAGTGACTGCTGCCTGCCCCTGACTTTGTTCGATAGGCAGTTACCAACGTATTTGAAGCTTCCGGCTCCGGAGCCGGGGGCCGGTCAGGTCGTCATTACATCGGGTGATGTATTACTGGGATTCAATCCGGATCAGGTGCGGTTTGCCACGAAGGGACTGACAGGCTTAGGCTGTTATGCCTCTGTTGAGGAAGGGAAGAATCACGGTATTTTCTGTCGGGGCGAGGGGAACAAAGTCAGGCTTTTTCTGCAGAAGCCTTCACCTTCCGAGCAGCAGGGCAGTGGTGCCATCGATCCCTACGGACAGGTGATTCTGGATATCGGAGTTATGAACTTCGCTGCGGACACTGCGGCGATGCTGCTGAATATTTTCGGTATGCAGCTCAATTCCGAGGGCAGGTTAGAATTAACCGGCAAGATGAGCGAGACACTGTTCAAGTACGGGCTTGATTTCTATCGTGAGATATGCTGCGGTATGGGCAGTGAAGCCACTTTATCTCAATACATTAAATCTGTAAAACAGAGCGGTTCACTCTGGAAAAGCGCGTCTTTGGAACAGTTGTTTGAATCGATTTGCAGTATTCCATTTGATGTTGATGTTCTGCCCCGATGTGAATTTCTGCACTTTGGCACGAGCAGACAGGTAGTCAGCAGCGGTAATATCCTGATGCAAAGAGATATCGGCTCAACTTCACTAAACACGTGCCTTAGCATCAATAACGAGATAATTGACGGGGGTGAAATTGCGGGTACAAACGCCTGGGTGGAGGGGTGTAAGATAAGTTCGAGGCTGACTTTAGGTGGCGAAAACGTTATCGTGGGGCTGGATGTTGATGAATCTGTGTCCGTACCGTCACAGATGTGCTTTGACGTTATTCCCGGCCTGGACCGCCACGGAAAGAAAGTCTGGTTCGTACGCTGCTATAACATATACGATTCTTTCAAAGATTCAGTTGCCAAGGGCGCGACTTTGTGCGGAATACCTGTGCTTGACTGGCTTGAGTTTGCCGGAGCTGAGTCGGAAGATATCTGGGATATCGACATACCAATCGAACATAGAAGCTTGTGGAATGCCAGGATTTTCCCTGCCGTTATTAAGCACAGCCTGTATCGCCAGTGGTTGTGGTTGTTCAATCCTGCCGAGGCCGATTCTGAGAATTTTCACACTTGGCGGGTCGCTGACCGTTACAGCTCGGCTGAAATCGCCACATTAACCGACCAGAAAGCGTTTTACCAAAGACGAAACCTGATTCGCGCAGGTGAGATTCAAAAATCATTGAGGAAAATGTTCAGGGAAGACAGCGGATTCTCCGCGAGCGAATTAATTCATATCCTAAAGAATACCACTGAACAATCAGTATGGATTGCCGACATGCTTGCTGAAGCAAGGTGGCGTTACAACAGCAATAACGACAATAGCCTGGACTCAATGGTTTTTCCCAGGGTCATTCATACAATTGGCTCAGTCTTGTCTGAACTTGGCGATGAAGACATGCCGGTAGAAAAAGTCTTTCCGGGATTGCGTGAGAAGCTCAATGGCCCGGAGCACGACTGGCTTGATTCGTTAGGTCTGGGGCTGGATTCATCGGCGAAACTAAAAGAGTGGGCGCAGAAGGCCCGCAGTCTGGCATTCGAATCATTAGGCAAGGTGATAATTTCGAGTGGTTGTGACAATACCCTGAAGCCGCGTAATGCCCTGCGAAGTGATGAAATTGTGTGGGGACGTGCTCCTGCAAGGTTCGATACCGGCGGCGGTTGGACGGACACTCCACCTTATTCACTCGAACACGGCGGTTGTGTGATAGATACCGCTGTAAATCTCAACTGTCAACCGCCTATCCAGGCTTATTTGAGGGTGATTGATAAACCTGTTATCCGCATCAGCTCGATTGATTTAGGCACGCGGATTGAAATTACCTTGCTCGATGAGCTGTTAGATTACCGTAAGGCAACGGGCGAGTATGCTTTAGCCAAGGCGGCACTTGCGTTGTCGGGATTTTCCCATGAAACTGCCGACTGGTCGAAGGGAGCAACTCTCAGGCAAATTTTAGAGGAATTTGGCGGGGGTATCGAATTAACCACATTAGCGGCAATTCCCAAAGGCAGCGGCCTGGGGACATCGAGTATAATGGGAGCGGTTATCCTTGCAGTGATTCAGAGGGCTTTGGGACAGACGTTAACACATAAGGAACTGTTTCATTCGGTTTTGCGTCTGGAACAATCGCTTACAACAGGGGGAGGCTGGCAGGATCAAATCGGCGGGGCGGTTGGAGGGGCAAAGATTGTTACAGCAGAGCCGGGGCTTATTCCCGATGCAAGAATTCACTTTTTACCCGCCGATGTCCTCGATCCAAAGATTAACAACGGCCAAACCTTATTATACTATACGGGTATTACCCGATTGGCTAAAGATATTCTCGGCCAGGTGGTGGGACGTTATCTGGATAGAGACCGCAAAACTTTATTCACACTGAAGCAGATTCACTCACTGGCCCGGCAGGTAGCAGAAGCAATATCACGGAAGGATATACGGGCTTTCGGGAAATTGATCAGCGCAGCCTGGGAGCTTAACAAGCAACTGGATCCAAATTCCACCAATGATGAAGTAGAAAGATTATTTTCGAGAATCAAACCGTATATTTTCGGAGCAAAACTTCTCGGTGCCGGCGGAGGAGGATTTTTACTAATGGTTTGCAAATCGGCTGAAGATGCCGGGAAGGTCAGGATTATGCTGGAAACAGAACCAGCCAATGAACGCGCCCGGTTCTTTAACTACGACGTCAATCAGGAAGGGCTTGTTGTGACAGTATGCTAAAAGGCAAAAGGTCACCGACCATTTTCTAAAGGATAATTGTCATGAAACGCTATGGTATGGTAATAAAAGTAAGGCCGGAGAAACTCGAAGAATATAAAAAACTTCACTCCAG
The DNA here is from genome assembly GCA_032250555.1 of Sedimentisphaerales bacterium. Lineage (GTDB taxonomy): Bacteria > Planctomycetota > Phycisphaerae > Sedimentisphaerales > Anaerobacaceae > NIOZ-UU13. The sequence continues at coordinate 12,418 of JAVVFI010000027.1, read as the reverse complement.
GGTATGGCCAGAAGTTCTGGACATGATAACAAAGTGCAATATTCGTAATTACTCGATTTACCACAGAGACGGATACTTATTCAGCTACTTCGAATACCAAGGGCAGAATTTCCAGGCCGACATGGAAAAAATGGCGGCTGATCCGATGACTCAAAAATGGTGGGACGTCTGCAAACCACTTCAGGAACCGCTTAAAAACAGAGCAGGGGGACAGTGGTGGGCTGATATGGAAGAGGTGTTCCATTGCGATTGAAATAATTTATCAGGAGGTATATTCAGAAAGGGGCCGAAACACAATGAGAAAAAAACTTATTTTATCACTTCTTGCAATTTCTATTGCTCTCAGCACAACCGGCATTTCATACTCACAGGATACTCGAACGGATTTTTCGCCTCAGCCGGATGAGCGGCAATTGCCCACAGCTATGCACTCGGCAATGAAAGAATTGCCTTATATAACTGTAGGGCAAAAAAATGCGCACATAAGAGGCAGTGATAACAGGGCGTTACAGGCCGCAGTTGATTATATTGCCGCTCTTGGAGGCGGAGTAGTTGAAATCAAGGAGGGGGAATATGTGATGTATGATTCCCTGCATCTGCGCTCTAATGTAACAGTCAGGGGCAAAAAGGGCAAAACCATCTTGCGTAAGGCCGGGGGGGCTGTATCCGCTCTGGCGATTGATGGCGACTTTGGCGAGCAGCAAATCACACTGATAGATCCAGCAGGCTTTGAAGTTGGGCATGGCATTGCGATTTGGGATGACAGGTCGGGAGGATTCCACACTACCGTTGCGCGTATTACAGGCCGAAACAACAACACTTTTTCAATCGACAATCCCCTGATGGCGGATTGCATGGTAGGCAACAAAGCCAAAGCAGCAACAGTTTTTCCGGTTGTAAGCGGCTATCACATAGAAGGGGCAAGAGTTGAAAATCTCGTAATTGATGGCAATAAGGGCGACAACGTTCACCTGAACGGCTGCCGAGGCGCAGGGATTTTTCTATATCGAGCCTTTGGAACGGTCATTAAGGATTGCGTGGTTAGAGACTATAACGGGGATGGAATCAGTTTCCAGCAATCTAATGATGTTACCGTAACCGGCTGTGTTTGTGAGAATAATAACTATCTCGGCATACACCCGGGCAGCGGATCGCAGCGTCCGTGTATCAACAATTGTGTTGCACGAAATAACGGAACCGATGGTCTGTTTTTGTGCTGGCGTGTTCGGCACGGATTATTCGAAAATAATATTCTCGAAGGTAACGGCCAATTCGGTATTTCAATCGGGCACAAAGATTCGGACAATCTTATTCGCCGCAACATTGTACGTTCGAACAGCCGGGATGGCGTCTTTTTCAGAAATGAAACAGTGGGGATGGCTGCCCATCGAAATCGCCTTGAAGAAAATATCATCGAGAACAATGGTACCGAAGGACAAGCAGCAGGTATTCGTATTCGGGGACAGACCAACAATCTGCTTTTCAAAAATAATACTATTCGTGATACCCGGGAAGAAAAGTTTCAAAGTCAAACCGTCGGTATTCGTATCGAAGAGCAAGTCGGGCAGGTAATTCTCGAAGGTAATAAGATAAAAGCCAAAACGGAGGTTGAAGATCGACGAGTATCAAAATAAAAAACAAAGCCTTATTCTTTACATCAGAGAAGCATTACACTTTGGTCTTATACAAACGCAGTCTTAGTTAAAAGCCCCATGGGAATTTATTCATTAATCATCTGAGAGTGGGGGGATTTATTTTTTCTGAATGAACCGGCCCTTATTAACTATCGTATTATAATATAGGGGGTGGGACGATGCGGGCCGGGTAGTATTCACACCCTCCTCTCGGCCCGCTTTTTTATTCACCTAATTGATATCCAACTTTATTCCTCGGTATAGCTTTCCGGAAGTGGTACTATGATAACATCACTGCTAATCCCAACAGGAAGCATTCTTCCTGGATCGGGGTGGATATAAATGGTTCCAATATCTCCCGGAATCCCGGCCTCACTGTTCTCGTCGGAAAAACCTACATTTGTCCCATATTGCGAAGCGACATTGCCTAAAGGCCCGGGGTCGTACATCGACAATATGGTGCCGTCAATGTTCGCGTTACCCCTGACATCTACGATACCGCCAACAATCAAACCTGTCAGGACACTCTCACTCTGGCTCAGAAGTGTTTGTGTGTTACCAAGGTTAACGTTGAAATTCGGCGCCAGAATAGTGGCCTCCTGCATAACGGTATTATTGAAAAGGGCGCTGCCGGTGAAGTACAGCATATTTTTCTTCCATTTGAAATCATTCGGCACACCGGTAACAATTACGCCATTGAACTGGCAATCTTCAAATCTGATATTATTACTACCATTACCTCCTATACCGATATAGAAAATACCCTCAAAGGTGCAATTTTTGAATAGCGAGTTTCTGCCCGCCGGAAGACGTCTATCAGTGAATGTTTGACCATCATAAACCTGACGATTGACCTGGGAACTGGAAGAATTAACGGCTTGCGTATAATCGTTTGGATCGTGAGGGAAATACTCCTTAACGGTGGTTCCCGAAGCTGGCAGAGTGGTAGTCATAGCGGCATATGAGCTGGTATCATAATCCGTATAATCGAATCCCGGTGTTGTCGGATTGGGCTGACCATAATTGATTCCTTTGTGAGTTCCTGTGACCTTATCGCCTTCGAGTGTGTAACCTACATAGTTGGGCTCACTAATATCGAAATTATCTTCATCTACGACAGTATTAAGAGTACCATTTACAATCGAAGTATTTTCCATTTCGAAAGGCGGAGCTATACCAGGCTTGTCCCAGGTACTGTAAATATCACCATCAATGGTGGAATCGCCTGTAATAATAACCCTGCTTTTACTGGCAACGGCATAATTCAGAACACTCGTGTCTTTCTTGATAACTAAGTCTATAGACAATTTCCTTGCGATCATGCCATCAGTTCCGATGGACTGCATCATTATTGTATTGGGGTCGCTATCGTAGCGATAGAACCTCAGTTGAAATGATACATTCGTCGAGTCATAGTTTATCTGAGGGATTATAATCTCATCGCCACTACCAATACTATCGGTAAAGTTAACAGCGTTTGGAACGACCTGTCCATCTAATTGTTGCGTCTGCACATGTGAGCACAGCAGATTCCAGGTCGCATCGGCCTGAGCCTGAGTAACCTGCCCGCTATTAGAACTAATCGAAGGCTGGAATGTTGCGAGAATAAATCTGCCGCATTCGAGGCCTGATTGAGCAGCTGACAGAGTTGAATTTACCTTATGCTGGTTTGAAGCGAGCTGAGCGTTTGTACCGGACATTGTGACAAATGATACAGCTAATGTCGAAAAGATCAGCACAAAAATCATCGATATGATTAAGACAGCGCCCCGGCGATCCAGTTTTTTCAGTCTCTTTGCTATAGGTGCCATTTTCAATTCCCCCCTACGGGAAACACCCTATATTGTCAAAGAAATACTTTGAACCACTGCTCTTGACAACTAAAGTATAAGAAATGTTTGGTCCGAATACTAATCCTCTGAGCTAATTTATGTTAAGAATAGGACCAAAATTTGTAGTCCAATAAATATAATTAGCCGCTTTAATTTTTTGGCTTTAATTGCTCATCATATTTGGCATTCGGAAATTTATTTGCCATATATAAAAACTGGAAGGATTCTTTAATTAGCAGCCAAATCATATATATATATTCTTATACCAACAATATTCAGCTCAACTCTTTATGTCCTGGTCATAAATATTTGCTATAGTTTAATTAGAGGGAATTAACATCTTTAAATCCTCTCAAAAAAGGCCTATTTTCGGGGGGCTGGAAAATGATACCCAAAAAAGCACTTCAAAAACGCAGTGGCGCAGTACTAATCATATCTATGATTTTCGTGCTGATCTTTTCCACCCTGGCTGTATCACTGGCCACAATGTCCGGCACGAACGTCCAACTTGCCTCTAATCAGCACAAGGCTAATTCGACTCTGTCTGCCGCCCATTCCGGCCTCGAAGCAATGCAATATTGGATTTTGCGTACTTATCAATCATAATAAGTTTCTATATGGCCTTTATAGCCGATAAGTTCATATACATCAGTCAATAAACACTTCCGATCCGGCTCTACAAAGCTCTATGTCGGAACAGCCCGGCCGCTCAATGTTCGCAGTGATTATATGCCCAAGAGCTGAAAAGTACATCAAAAACAAATCTACTGTTCATTTAAGCCTTTAAAACCATTATTATTAGATTCTTCGTCCCATAAGTTGTGAAAATCCTATTCTATGAACTGCTTACAGGTAAAAAATTCCAAAAAACAAGCACAAGGACATCGAAAAGGCATATCGCTGAGTCTCTGTTGCCAAGAAGAGATTATTAACTCTTTGTTGTCAGTGAAAAGGAAAGTATCTGCCCATTTGGGTCGATATGTTCAGATGAGATAAGAAGTTAAATCTCAAATCTGCCAGTGGGTTGGAGTTTATCGAATGTTTATCAATAGCAGCAATTTGCTAACGAAACGATGCGGTCGAGACATTGTGCACAGATGGGAGCAGAATCCTCTTATCAGCATTAATGACCTGGATTTCAATTGTTCCGACATACACAATGCCGGAGTGGTGTATTTCCAGGGTAAAGTTCTTCTTTTGGTAACCATCGAACATCTTACCGGCCACCGGGCTATCCATCTGGCAAGGCAGACTTCAGACGGAATTTACACAGTGGAAAATAAACCTTTTTTGAATCCATCCCAGGAGCGTAAGTACAGGCGTCACGAATCCAGAGGGGTCCTCGACGGAAGAGTAACATTCCTCGATGGTGTCTATTACATCCTTTACAACGCGTTCGGCAAATACGGTTACAGACTCGCTCTTGCAAGAACAGAAGATTTCAAAAGCGTCGAACGTATTGGTTTAATTTCGGAGCCGGACACAAAAGCCGGAGTTTTGTTTCCTGCTAAGATAAAAGGACGATACGCCCGGCTGGAAAGACCCGGCGACGGTAGTATATGGATAACCTACAGTGATGACCTTTTATACTGGGGAGGTTCAGAACTTGTCATCTCACCGAGAGGAGGTTTTTGGGATGAAAGCCGAATTGGAGCTGGAGCAACTCCGATGGAAATAGACCAGGGCTGGCTCGTGCTATACTACGGAGTAAAGGACGCTCCTGCTGGTCCTATTTACCGGGTCGGTGCTGTTATCCTTAACAAACAAGAACCAACTAAAATCGTTGGAAGGACCAATATTCCAATTCTATCACCTCGGGAGAACTACGAAAGAATCGGTGACGTTCCAAACCTTGTCTTTCCGACCGGAGCTCTTGCCGATAATGACGGAAATCTGAAAATCTTTTACGGTGCGGCGAACAGTTGTATTTGCATCGGGACAACAAAAATTGAGAAAATACTGGAAAACTGTTTCGAAAGCAAAGTGGAGTATTGAATGAATAAGACAAGATGCCCGGCAAGTGATCTTTTACAACGATGGGAGGGCAATCCCGCGATTACAATGGAGGATATTCCATTCCGCGCCAACACGGTATTCAACGGCGCTCCTATCGTGACTGAAGACGGAGTTTATCTCTTGCTTCGGATTGAAGGTCAGCATGGCTACTCTTTTTTTGCTTTGGCAAGGAGCAGCGACGGTTTTAATTTCTCTATCGACGAAAAACCCGTAATGCTGCCTGCCCAGGAGGGGCCTTTCGCCCTATACGAGACAAAAGGAATCGAAGATCCAAGGGTGACCATTCTTGAAGATACCTGCTACGTTGTCTATACGGCCGTAGGAAACTGCGGACCACGCATAGCTTTAGCTAAAACAACTGACTATGTTAACTATGAACGTATAGCACTGATTTCCGAACCGGGCAACAAGGACGGATTACTCTTTCCAAGAAAAATAAGGGGAAAATACGCAAGATTCGACAGACCAATCGGACTCGGCAAAGGATGCATATGGGTCTCTTATTCGCCCGACCTTATCAACTGGGGATGCTCAGAAGAGGTAATCAAGCCTCATGAAGGTTTCTGGGATGAATTTAGGGTCGGGGCTTCAGTTACTCCGATAGAAACCGACGAGGGCTGGCTTGAGATTTATCACGGAGTAAAAATGACATCCGCTGGCCCGATTTATAGAATCGGCGCGGTACTTCTTGATCTGGATTACCCATCAAAAGTCATAAAGCGCAGCAGTCGGCCAATCCTCTCGCCGAGAGCGGAATATGAACGCATCGGAGATGTCGGCAATGTCTGTTTCGCATGCGGAGCAATCATGGACGATAACGGTGAATTGAAAGTCTATTACGGCGCAGCAGACACTTCAATCTGTGTAGCCGCATGCACACTCGATCAAATCTTAACAGAAGCATTCTAACATTAGCTAACAGCATCTCACAAGCTTAGAAGCGGTTTTGATAACAACACTTTGACCGGAACCGTGTTTCAAAGTAGAATGCAATACAGTGTCCGCAAAACGCAAATATGGTTCAAGAGAGCCTCTAAAAGAAAGGAGTTTTGACAAATGGAACATGAAGTCCTTTATCGTCCTTCTTATTCTTTGCTGAAGGTAAGACTCAGGCAGGGAGAAGCTGTTAGTGCCGAAGCTGGAGCAATGGTCAGTATGTCAAGCTCCATAGAAATCAAGACCGCCGCCAAGGGAGGCATATTCGGAGCCTTAAAGAGGAGCGTATTAGGAGGAGAAAGTTTCTTTGTGAATACTTTTATGGCAGCCGACTCCGGAGAAGTAACCTTCGCACCAACGCTTCCGGGTGACATCCATGCTCTTGAGCTGAAAGGGCAAAGTTTTTATGCGCAATCAGGGGCTTATATTGCGTCATCGCCGGATATCCGGGTAGATACAAAATGGGGCGGCGCCAAGACCTTCTTCTCAAGAGAAGGTCTGTTTCTTCTGAAGATGACCGGCTCCGGCAGCGTATTTCTGTCAAGCTATGGAGCTATTCACGAAATCGACCTTGAAGTCGGCCAGAAATATATCGTTGATACCGGCCACATGGTGGCTTTCGCTGAAGGAGTCCGATACAGTGTCAAAAGAGTAGGGGGGTTGAAATCAACGCTTTTCAGCGGCGAAGGCCTGGTTTGCGAGCTAACCGGCCCCGGTAAGATTTTTATACAAACCAGAAGCGCCGACGCCTTTCTGGCCTGGCTGATTCCTCAAATTCCAAAGAAAGAATAGAACAGCTAAAGCATTGCCTATGACTGAAAGAAGATAGGCCGGAGTTTCTATCTTTAAGATCAGGAAAAATGGGTTGTGAGCAGATGAAGTGTTTTTTTCGCCCTAAGAAGCGAATCTTCAACGGCACTATTTGACAAGGTTCAAAAATCTGAGAGTATAGGGACCAAGAATCAGAAGTGCAATTATCACAGAGCCGCCGGCAGAAATCAGTACTGCGCCGGCCGCTACATCTTTGGCCTTTTCCACAAGAGGATGAAATTCCGGAGATGCCACATCGGCCAAAAATTCAAGAGCGGTATTCAATGCCTCCGCCGTCCAAACAGCCATTATCGCAATAACCATCCAGCACCACTCGCCGGCCGAAAGGCGAAAGAAAGCAGACACAATCATAACGACAATAGAGGCAGTGGCGTGGAGCCATGCATTGTGCTGAGACTTGACCATCAGGAGGATACCCTGGATAGCATATCTGAAGCTTTTTATCCTTCCTGCAATGGAGAACCGCTCTGAAGACGGCCTATGAAAAACATGTTCACTCACATTCTGCTTGTCCACTTTTGTCAGCCTTTCTTTGACGAATTATAAGTAGATACTATCAGTGTCATATCGGCAAAAAAACGTTTCAAATCAAGCGAAAAATATGATTTAGACGTTGGGAGAAAAGATTTGTTTTCAGAAAATATCATTTAAAACTGCCCGACAGCCAGGTTCAGTTTAGACGACATAAATATCTTGCTCAACTGTAGCCCAATTTAGTATAATTACTTAGAATTACCATATAAGCGAAATTCGTCTTTTGAAAAGAAAGGTAAACGTCATGCGCACGCGAAACGGCTTTACCCTTATAGAACTCCTGGTCGTTATAGCCATCATTGCATTATTGATGGCGATTTTGATGCCGGCGCTACAGCGTACAAGGGAACAGGCAAGAGCGGTTGCCTGCCTGTCGAACCTCAAGCAATGGGGCATTATCTTTGCCATGTACACAGACGACAACAACGGCTTTTTCCCAAAACGCACAAGCGGCTCCGGGCGCTGGATAAATGTTATGTACGACTACTACTATCGGGATGACAAGGTACGAGTCTGTCCGATGGCGATAAAAATCGCCAATCCCATTTACCCGCCCGGAGGCACCGGAACACTTGGAGTTGGTGGCAATACTTTCATATCCTGGGGCAAGGTTGGTGTAACTGGCTCACGACCATCGGGTACATACGAGCCGGCCGGAACATGGGGCAGTTATGGAATCAACCACTGGCTCTATGTTGCCGCCGAAGACCCGCTTTACGGACAGGCCGCCAAAGACTACTGGGGCTCTGTCAATGTCAGGGGCAGCAACAACATCCCATTATTCATGGACTGCTGGTTTTGGTGCGCTGGACCGGAGAATGACGATACCCCTCCGAGCTATGACGGCGAACGTTTCGATCCTCACACGAATTCCATGAATCGCTTCTGCATAAACCGGCATCAACAGGGTATAAACGGCATCTTTTTGGACTATTCGGCAAGGAAGGTTTGGCTGAAAGACCTGTGGCATGTCAAATGGGCCAGAAACTTTAACATCAATGCTCCCAGTCCAAACTGGGAAACAGAAGCTCCCTGGATGGCACAGTTCAAGGGACACTGAAAATAACAACTGAAGTGAAATTTACCTGTTTGAAGATCTCTTATCTTCCGTATTTCTATTACGTCTCTTCTGAATTTCCCTTATCTGAGGTCTGGATGATTTAGACCTTGACTGAGAGCTTTCTTTTTTAGAAGTACCCCCTTTCATCAGAGATATGGCTTTAATACACGCAGCTTTGGTGGTTCGGTCACGATGCTTAAGTCCCTGCTCAAGAACCTCCACAGCAAGTTTCTTCATCCTGCCCTTCATGCTCCTGAGTCCGTAGGCCGCCGCTTTCTTCGTTGTCCTTGAGTAATTGCCCATTAATGTCTCTGTCAGGATCGCAAGGCCGTCTTCCTGCATCCAGGACAAATTGTGAGCCGCAAGCCTGGCAGTTGTAATATCATTGGAGCACAACTTCCGTGTAAGCTGCCTTAACTGCTCGACAGCAGCTTCGTCTCTTTTCTTCTCAGAAGATCTTGTCTCATCAGACTTCATAACATTCCCTTCAAATGAAGGTAAGTATAATCGAATATCTTTAAATAAGCCAGATGAAAAAGCAGATTTGAATCAGTTATTTGAAATAAAGGTGCTAATGAAAGGCGGTATTGAAATGTCAACCTTCGGGTTAATTAGTGGATATGGTAAAAGCCTTACTGAAAGAAGCAAAAGCTTCCATACAATATCGCTTAGAAATTTCGGTTCTTTTCAATAATCTTAACATCTTTAACCAGGAAGGAGGGAATGTTGCTGGTTATGACAACCGGTGTATCCTGTCCTTCTATAGTATGATTAATGATACTTAACTGCACATATGTCATTTGAATAATAGTATTACAACCGGCCACCGCAAGTTTGTTAATTTTCCTCAACGTTCGCTCTACATCATGATTAGCCGCATAAAGAAGCATTGATTTCATACTCCTCATTGCATCATAAGCTCCCTGAGATTTACATTTACGAAAATTACCATATTTCCGAGCTAATTGATTCACCGTTTCAAGAGGAATCACTCCAAGGCTTTCGCTGTAAAACTTATCACCCGTCGAACCGCCGGCGACCAGAAAAGAATTTTTGATTTGATCACCAATAACAGCAGCAGTCAATTGGAACTTGCCCACCCTGATGGATAATTCATTTCCTCTCTGCTCAATCTCTGTGGATTTACCACTGCGGGGTATTATATAAATTGCCGCAATAACAATTCCTAAAATGACTAAAAGTTTCCAAATATTCATAAATCGCTCCTGCCTCTGGTACTTCTGATTATCCAATAACAATCCTTCGTATAAAATCCCCGGGATTACTGCTCCTGCTCCGTCTCCATTTTAAAATATCGGCTAAAAATAGACTTGAATCGAGTCAAAAGTGCATTTTAAGGCCATGATGCCTTATCAACAAGTGATTTGCAAAAGTTGAAAAAGTGTATTCTCAGATAAAAAATCCTGCGTTATATATAGTCAAATTACCACTTATATAGAAAATTCATGATGCATTCGCAGGAAGTAATATTTGGTATGGATTTATTATAACGCAGTGTTTATGAAGGTTTTTGCAGTTCAGGTTCCTGCCTGACGGCGTTTCTCATTTTATGGTCTATCACAAGCTTGGCACGCACTCTCTCCAATAGCTGCGCCTTGTTTCTAATATTGCTGACCCGTAAAACTATAGGCTGTCGCTTTTTGTCTTTGAAAGTAATCACTATCTTTCCAAATCCCAAAAGCCTGCCAAAAAAGTCACTTGTATCTATCCTCGTATTATAATCTTCTCTTCCTATCTGCTCACCCGTTTCTGTCGGGCCTTCCTGAAGATTCATATAGTTAGGGGTAATCGTAACATAATAAAACAGACCTTTAAGCCACGAAATTACAATGGTCAACAAGCCGATTATACTTACAAGTAGATAGCCGGTAGCACTTATGGATAGGGCAAAATGTTTGAAAAGGTTCAGGAAACCCGAAACCCAGCCGACCAGGTTTAACCACAATAATAGAAACCCAATACTTATCAGGCTCGTTAGCATCATCATGATGGTAACGTTATACTCCTCAATGATAAAATTCAGGATGAATATAAGAAACCAGGCGCTGCCAATGATCTTAGGATTTATTGAACTGAAAAACCACACGTTAGCTTCCTGAAGATACATCAGATTGGCCGCTACTATTGAAGCAATCATAGTGGGGAAGTAGAGTACCTTTGAGGTCCAGTCGAAGGCAATCAGAAAATCATCGATATCCGGGTCTTCTATCATTATCTTTTTCATTCTGATTCTCGTCCTGAGTGTTTGCCTCAGGAGTAGCCATGCCACTATTATGGCCACAGCCAGCCCCACGGCTATATAGATAGCAATCATTTTACCCGTCATCCATCCTGACCGCTCTTCTTGTTCAGAGCGTGATGCTTTGGCTGGTTTTCTCTGAGTTGCGTTTTGGTCAACAACTCTTTCGTCAGCAAGACTTGAATCTTTTTGAACGACGGGTTGACTGGCCATAGAATTATCTTTACCGAGGTCGTCATTTTGACCTGGAGCAGCGTCTTTGACAGTCGTCATATCGGTCGCGTTGGAATCAGCGACTTTAGCCTGAACACTGTTGGAATCAGGAGCGGGTTCTTCACCTGTAATTGGTGTATTTCCAGCATAAGAAGAACCGTATAAACCAGGCAAAAGCAACAATACCGCCAGGCAAAATTTTAATTTATCTCTCAGCATTTTGATTACTTCAAAATATACAGAACCGTCCGCTCATTATTCCAAGTATTCGGAAATTTGCAATAAAAACTCTCTGGATTGAATAAATTCGCAAAAAAAATGTATGAAAATAACTAAAAAAAAGCAAAAGCCGCACTATGTTTTATTATAATATAAATGTAGTTAATTAAGGCCCCGGAAAGTAACAAGGAGAGCAGGAAATGGTTGAAAAGAATAGTCGAAGATTCTTCAACTTGTTAGAAGCTGCTGAATTTCTCAAATGCGGAGAGAAAGACGTATTGCATTTGGCAAGAGAAAAGAAGATTCCACACTCAGTCCTGCCCTTCGGTAAGATTCTATTCGACCCAGAGCGATTGAGAGAATGGGTACTCTCATTTGAACAGATGCCCAATTACGGCAAGGAAGAAAAAACTACCGAGAAAAGTCACAAAACCTCTATAACTATCACAAAAGAAATCTGTCAGCGATTCAACTGTGATTCAAAGGAAAGAAGCAAATATACTAACCTCTATCTCGGCCAGCAGGTTTACGCACAGTTACATCCCAGCGCCAGTGGAGACGGGGTTGATTTGGCATTGCGGGAACGCGGTGATGATGAAAAGATGCCAAAGTGCAAAGTATTTAAAAGAATAGAGATAGGAAAATTAAACGGTTACTGGAAGGTAAACAAGAGCTGGCTTGATGGAAATGGCCGCTTTACCGACCACCCGGCCGCTGCTTTCCACATACCAGGCTCATTGCAGGACAACCCTGAACATCCCGGATGGAAAGAACTGAAAATTCTGCTCGAGTACACGGAGAAGAAGTGCTCAAAATAGTAAGCTGCCACTCTTAAAGAAATCCTGAATCTATTCGTTTCTAAGACCCTTCTATCACTATATTT
>JAVVFI010000279.1:0-7340 GCA_032250555.1 Sedimentisphaerales bacterium | reverse complement strand
GGCTGGAATTGTCAATCGTGTCTCCCAGTCGGCAGCAATTTCATACACAGATGTCGCTTCGTTAATCAGGACAGGGAGCTTGTTTATGATGTCGGGAGGGGGAACATAAACGTCATCTTCCTCTCCATAGCGGTAGTTACAATAAGACAGGGCGTAGGGCGTTGCGCCGCAAAGACACTGAAGTTGCTGTTCTAATTTTTGTGGCAGAATCACATCGTCGGCATCCAGGAACTGGATATAGCGCCCTTTTGCGTGATCGAGGCCAGAGTTTCTGGCCGATGAAAGACCTCCATTGTGTTTATAAAGGTAACGAAAGCGTGAGTCCTTGCCTGTCGATTCTTTTGCAACGGCGGCGGTTGCGTCGGGCGAGCCATCATCAACAATCAGACATTCCCAATCGGCGCAGGTTTGCGACTGAACGCTGGCGAGGGCGTCCGGCAAAAAGTGCGCTTGTTGATAGCAGGGGATGATAATACTTACTGCTGGAAAACTCATTTTCTTTTCCGCTGTAAAATTCCAGAAAAAATTTCACGAACGACATGCGCTGCCTTGGATAAAACAAATATTATGGCTTTAATGATATTTTTGGGAGATGGCCATAAAATCACAGACTTGACATAATAATAAACACCCCAGCCGATCAATCCATTACGAGTTGCAGCAGCAGCAAGCCGTGCATATCCTTGAGAGACCTTACGACACCCAGCCCACCACATATCTGGGAGATGCCTTGCCAACAAAAGAATCAATGCATTCTGAATTTCGTAGCTGCGTCTCGCTGTTAACGAATCCCCATGTGCCCGATATTCATATAGTAATTTTTTCAGTGGAGGGGCTATTTTAAATTTCTTGGATGCACGCAGCCAGAAATCATAATCCTCTACCAGGAATCTGGCTTCATCATAACCGTTCAGTTCATGGTGAACAATGCTCTTATAAAGAAAACAAGGACCCATCACATTTTTTAAAGTAAGGTCTTCTGGTGGTGAAACGTTGAATTGATCAACATCCTTTCCGGTCGCATCGATAATTTTAAAATCCGAGTAAACAATCGAAAAAGATTTATTCTCCTCTAAGAATCTCAGCATTTTATCAAGAGCTTGTGGGAGAAAGCGATTATCGTGAGACGTCCAGGTAAAATACTCACCTTTTGCAACTGCGAATCCGGAGTTCAAAGCCGCAGGAAGTCTCTTGTTATGATCGTGACGAACACAAGTGATTCTATTGTCTAATCGAACGTATTTTCTGATAATATCTTGCGTTCGGTCAGTTGACGCATCATCAACGATTATCAATTCCCAGTCTTTAAACCTTTGTTTACAACAACTCTTAACAGATTCCTCCAAATAGTCTGCACCGTTATAAACTGGCAAAATGATTGAAATCTTTGGCCTGGTCATGCGCGATCTTGTCCAACGAGTGTTTGCACTATCCGCTCAGCAGCGTGTCCGTCACCATAGAGAGTACCTGTTTGCACCATTTTCAGATATTCTTTCCGGTTTCTGAGTAACAGAAGGGCTTGGCTCGTGATGGTATCAGTCCCGGTTCCAACCAAACGGGCAACTCCAGCCATCACACCTTCCGGCCGCTCCGTGGTGTCACGCATAACCAGAACCGGCACGTTGAGACTGGGCGCCTCCTCCTGCAACCCCCCGGAATCCGTAATAACAAGTTCTGAGCGTTTCATCAGGTGTGCAAGCGAGAGATAATCGAGAGGTGGCAGCAGAGTCATATTTTCGATCTCAGCAAGAGCTTTGCGCACCGGACTGTAAACATTCGGGTTTGGATGCACCGGATAGACGAGATGGACGCCATCGTCGGCACAGGCTTGGCAGATGTTGCGCAAAGCGGCGCAGATATTCAGCAGCGGCCCACCAAAGCTTTCCCGGCGGTGGGCCGTCACCAGGACCAATCGTTTTTCGCGGGGCACATTAGCCAACGGTCCACCGCTCCAGTCGTAAGGCAAACGCAACACCTGCTGCAAAGCATCGACCACCGTGTTCCCCGAAAGAATCACGTCCCTTTCAGCGCGTCCCTCACGCAAAAGATTTTGTCTGGCCCATTCCGTCGGGGCAAAACAAACCGACGCGATGACGTCAGCCAACCTGCGGTTAATCTCCTCGGGGAAAGGGTGATAGATATCGTCTGTCCGCAAACCTGCTTCGACATGCGCAAAGGGAATCCGATGGTAATAGGCCACTAATCCGGCCATAAAGGCGGTGGTCGTATCGCCCTGCGCCAGAATCCAGTCCGGTTTGACCGTCGTGACGACCTCGCCAAGACTTTCGAGAACTTTGCTGGACAACCCGGCCAGCGTCTGGTTGGCCTGCATCAGATCAAGGTCGAAATCGGGAACGAGAGAAAACACATCAAGAACTTGATCCAACATCTGACGATGTTGTGCGGTCACACAGAGGATCGACCTGACCGCCGGGCCCTGCTGTTGAAACGCGCGAATAACCGGCGCCATTTTGATGGCTTCGGGTCGTGTGCCGACAATTGATAAAAAAATTTGTTTACCCATTCCGTCTTACTGCTATCCAGCCGATAAAAAGCTCATCGCTACCGTTGCTTGAGTCGTATGTTATATTGCTCCGCTCTTCAACAGAAAATCCCTGCTCTGATAGCAGATTTGTAATCTGTGGCAGATCAAACCATTGCTCCCATTCTGAAATACGGAGTCGACCTTGTCGCTCTCTGTTCTTGTCGATAATGACTAGCACTCCACCAGGTGCTACAACACGACAAATTTCACGTATGGCTCCAGAGATATTTACGGCGTGTTCTAATGCTTCAATGCAATAAACAAATTCGTATGATCCATCAGGGCAAGGAATATCGAGCAGACTTCCCCTTAAAGGAGTAACGGAATGATGTAAGTATGAGAGCATTTTCTCTGAGAGATCAAGCCCCGTAAAAGTTGCAGACGGAAAATCACTCGCAAGATGATTTAAAAACCTTCCCTTTCCGCAGCCGACCTCCAGAACTTGTTTCGGCTCAACCGACTTGACTACGTCATACAATAGACTGCATCTCCCATCGCCTCTATCGATTTTTTCTGGAAAATTATCAAGTTCCGCATCAAAGCCACTAACAATCTTCCATCGAAGCGCATCCAAAAAATATTTAACCGCCCAGCTAATCTCTTCTTTCGGGAAATAATTGGCCCCTGAACCATAGCTACCGTAAAAACCTCCACTTGGATTTTGCAGTTTGCATGCCCTGAGAAACGCAGCGTCTGCACGCTGCAAATCTCCCAATCGATAAAGGATAACGGCATACTGAAGCAATCCCGTCGAGCACACCCATTTCGTGCCCTGATATCCGGGGATTGTTCCATCATTCCGCTGCCAGCGTACCAATTCCTTCATCGCAGTCGCAGCGATATCACGATGTTCTAAGTCTAAAAGAGCCTCAAGTATATATGCGTGAAAATGAGACAGCGTATTAAATCTCGTTAGCCCTTCCAGGTCATTTAAATAAAAGTCAAGCGATCTGTCTACGGCTTGTTCATAGTCCGACACGCCCAATTTCCTACCGACCCTTCGAAGCGGTTCGATGGCATATAAGTGGATAGCCTCAGGTATAATCCTCCCCCCTGGAAGTTGCCAGCTCCCCTTATCAGGTGTAGTGATACGTCCATTTTTTTGTATTTGAGAACACATCCACTCACAACCTTTTAGTACCGCCTCATTGTAACCAGGGTCACTATCCGCGAGTGTAACGAGTCCCTTTAGAACTTGACCTGTATCGAAGGTATAGGACCAATTCCCCCCTGGCTCGGTCCATGAACCATCAGGGCACTGAATAGAAATGAGCCACTGGCCGTAACGGTGCGCCAACTCGTGTTCACCCCACTGCAACAACGTCGGAATCAAATACCCTGTAACTTCCGGATACGGCACAAGATTAGCACTGCTCACTGCCACACCAGTGTCGTTTATCGTGTTGACCTTCAGCCACTTTATTGCTAAAGAGAACCGCTCTGGGATGGTGATTTTATTATTCTTCCCCCATGGCGAAATATTAGAGATTTTCATGCGACTACCTTACTTGTTATCCTGCTATCGGTTCAGTCGTCCTGCACCACGGGCCGTAATTAGCACTGACAAGGCCCATTTGAAAAACTTTTTTCCGGCCATGCGAAAATAGATATTGTCAATTTTTTTCAGCGTACCATCCGAAAAAAGGACAAGTGGTCGCTTATAATCGGAGGACACCGACACGGTGTTCGCCGCTTTATACCCAAGGTAGTCACGTATATATTCAATTTCCGCAACGAGGCTGCCCCTCTCAGGGTAATATCGTTCCTGTGTGGCAAATTCAGCCAATAGCATCACCGGTCTATTGCTCAAAAGATCGGAGAGAAAAAACTCCCGGTTTTCTACATGGTGATATACGGATAACATCGTGCAAATAATCTCGCCCCCCATCCCCAAGTCCTTGAGCTTTGATTCACCACAAACAAAACGAACAAAGCTGGCTTTTTCAGCATCATAGAGGAACCTGAGTGCATTCGCTGCAACTATGTACCGATCGAAGGCCTCTAAACCAATTGAGGCTGAAACATAGGGCACAGTAGCTGCGACAAAACAAAAAGTTCCAAGATTGCTACCAAGATCGATATGATGCAACGCCTCTTTACTTTCGATCCAATGTTTTGCGAGCAAGTACTGAAGTATATGTTTTCTTCCATCAAGCAAAGGCCTCTGACCTGTAATTAAAATGCCATCGCAATCAACGGACTGATAGATACGAGAGTCTTCGTGTTGAAGTACATCGGCATTAAAAGAACAAGTGTGGTCAAATTTACACTCTACGAGATATCTCAGCAGTGCTGTACGGATTCGTGATTTGAAAACCTCTTTCAGCCTGAGCAGGGAAGTCAGTCCGGGTATCCCCTTGTTCGTTTCGGATGGGAATGAACCTACTTCCCCATATCGATTTTGCCCGCAGTAATCGAGTGATTCCGTAAACGGCAAATGCTGTGCCAGGCATCTTGCCTCCTCAAAGTCGCAGACAACGATCCGACTTTTTCGAAAACAGAGGTTGCCCTCATGCAGATCGGTATGAACAATACCACGATCATATAAGCTACGCACAAAGGACTCCAAATCAGTCCATGCCGCAAGAAGTTCCGATACCAAAAGTGTATCAACCCCTTCAGCGAAGGGTGTAAGCATTTCCATCGCAAGAAATGAGAAACCGTTCCGCTCTTCATAGAAAAGAAGATCGGGAACATCATCCGATTGAAGAATCGAGAGAAAATTCGCCTCATTCTGTAAAGATGGGAGCCGAATATAATCAGTTTCTGATTCGAGCATGCTCTCAACAAAAACGCTGGCATGTTTGACTTTCAAAAAATATCTCGAAACCTTTGTGACAATGCAATAAAGTGTTGCACCACCGCCCGGCTCCCAATACCTTCTTAGTCTTTGTAAAGTGAAGTCTTCATCAATGTGGCCGGCGACAACGTCCTTAACAAGTTCAGGATATTTATCAATGGCATCCAATTGGATCTTTTTGTTCTCAATAGCTTCCGCGGAAAACCTCATATATCCTCTTTGATGGTATAATATTTAGCGCTTACGGAGTATGAGAAACTCCCTCATTTCCGAAGCGTACATCGTCTTATCAACATCATCAATTAAGCCAGAATCGACAAAATCAAATCTATGCAAGAGGTGTTTTCGCCTTTCGAGCCAATCAGCCTCCGCATCAACTTCATGACTTTCAAACAAAAGAATCCCGCCCACATTTAACATCTCTTCAAGCATCTCCACATATTCGCCAAAATTCATTCCAGACCAACCATGAACAGCTGTACTTATGACTAGGTCATAATTCATGGGAGCGCGAAAATAGTTGAGAGATTTATTAATGAAATGGCAATTAGTGACACCAAGAAAGTTCTTCGTTAAGTTAGCAACTTCGATATAACTGTTATCTATGTCGAATGCTTCTATCGTTTTTACGTGGGGGGCAACTACAAGCGAAAAAAAACCAACATTGCAACCTATTTCAAGGGCTCTCATCTCTGGCCAAAGATATTTTTGTAGACCATAGATTTCAAAGCGAAGAGCTGAGGGTCGTTTCCCACTTATGCCCAAAGCCTCGTATGCTTGATAGGGGCGAGTGGTTGGTATTTTAGTTTTTGAGGAAAAGGGAGCACGGAAAGCATCACCGCCTTTCCTAATAAGAGAACGGACGCGGCTTCGAAATGCCGTGTGAGGTTCGCAGCGGCTAATGTACTCTTCACGCTTAGAGTAGATCCGATCCATTTCCGCTGCTGAAAATGTCTTAAGAAAAACATTCTCGTCAACCCTGTCATCATGGAACCGAAGGTTAAAAGGTACTTCTTTAAAGCCCATTTGAATCGCGATCGAACAGCGGTGGGATCCCTGCGTTAGAGAGTACTCTTCCGGATTCGCATATACTGGATGAAAAGGATCAATACCATTCGCTTTCACACTGTCTATAAGATTACAAAAGTTTTCAGAAGTATGTTCCTTAACCTCCCCAGGAAAATTCTTGATGAATCTGACATACAAGTTTTTTTCATCGCCGTAGTTTCCGCACATATACGCTTCAACAAACATTCCGTATAGGGTTAATCCTAGACGATCACCAAGAAGAATTGCTGGATCGAAACTTTCTACGTAGTGCATAGTCAAAACCTTTTCAAATAAAAATTTTATTCGACGTGTATAGAGTTCCAAGAATGCTCAACAAGCAATACCCCCCCCCAACTTCGGTCAGGAATGCGTCCCGTCCTGAAAAAATCCCCGTCTTCGACGTCAAAAGAAAAAATTCCCTCAAGAAAAAAGATAACATCTTCTAATACTTTTATTTTTACATTTACCTTATAAGTCCCAGGTGTCAGCGGAACTCGTTTCAACTCACAACGTATAATTGTTTTTGACTGGCAGATTCTAATCTCTGTTGAGGTAAAAATATTGTGCAGTGCACAAACTCTAATATTGTCTAATGTGTCAATAGTTATTGCAATCAGGCAATTTTTATAGTCCTTATTAGATCTCAGAACCATCTCAATTGACCCATCTTGGCCACATTGAAGAGCATTTACGGTTTTTAAAGATGAATTAAGCAAACCAAATGACTCGAGCTCAATTTCAAACTTTTCATTTATGGCAAGAGGTCGGTTTAGATTATTTTTCGGTGACTGAATGGCAGACAGATAAGCCTCTATGACTTGCTCACGCGATCCTACCAATGCAAGCTCCCCTCCCATTAAAAGAATTGCAGACGAGCACAACTGACGGATAGCCCCCATATTATGACTCACAAACAACACCGTCCGCCCCTCTTCACTCACATCC
>JAVVFI010000278.1:0-7457 GCA_032250555.1 Sedimentisphaerales bacterium | reverse complement strand
ACCCTATTATAGCGGAGATCGTTTCGATTGTCATTGTAACTGATCCGCGTCTGAGTGCAAGCCACAACTACTTAACAGTCGGCGTAGTGCCGTCGTTTATTGTAACTGATCCGCGTCTGAGTGCAAGCCACAACTACAATTTTTTTATGGAAGCAATCATCGTCATTGTAACTGATCCGCGTCTGAGTGCAAGCCACAACCTGTAATGCCGTGTCCGCCTGAATCATGGAATTGTAACTGATCCGCGTCTGAGTGCAAGCCACAACAATGGCTCCCATTCCCAGGTCTCTGCGGTGACAGGCTCATATAATAATCGAGTGGAGCAGAAAAAAACGGGTTTTGTGGGGGATTTTTTCAATATTTGGCTCTTTGAAAACGTCTTACCTTGTAAAGCTGCAATTTTAGCTTATTAACGCAATAAGGGCTTTCGATGAGCGGTATTGAAACAAAAAATGACGGGCAGGTTATTGGCAAGGATGATGGAGCGACCAGTTCCTTCAATGTCTCCGGAGCTGAACCAATCGGGCAGATCGGTTCTTATAAGCTGTTAAGCATTCTCGGCGAGGGCGGTTTCTCGATTGTTTATTTAGCTGAACAAGATAAGCCCGTAAGACGCCGAGTAGCGCTGAAAGTCATCAAGCCGGGTATGGATACCAAGCAAGTGATTGCCCGCTTCAAGGCAGAGCGCCAGACCCTTGCTATGCTCGAGCACCCGAATATCGCCCCGGTCTTCGATGCAGGTACGACCGAGGGGGGGCTGCCGTATTTCGTGATGGAAAATGTCAAGGGTGTTCCCATAATCGAGCACTGCGACCGGAATAAGCTGACGATTGATGAGCGGCTGCATCTGTTTTTGCAGGCATGTGAAGGTATTGAGTACGCTCATCAGAAAGGTATCATTCATCGTGATGTTAAGCCATCCAATATTTTAGTTTCCGTGCAGGGTGAAAAAGCGGTTTTGAAGATTATCGACTTCGGAGTCGCCAAAGCCATTGCACAGCCTTTGACGGACAGGACGCTGTACACCGAACAGGGGCAGTTTATCGGGACGCCGGAGTATATGAGCCCAGAACAGATGGAGATGGGCGCGCAGGACATCGACACGCGCAGCGATGTTTACTCGCTGGGTGTGCTGCTTTATGAATTGCTGATTGGTGCGATGCCTTTTGACAGTCAGATGCTTCGAAAAGGCGGTGTTGAGAACATCCGCAAGGTTGTCCTCGAACAGGAACCGAAGAAGCCGAGCACACGTTTGACAAGCCTTGGCGATGAGGCCCCCAGGATTGCCGAAGAGCGGAGCACGGATGTTGCAAATCTGACCAGACGTTTACGGAGGGAGCTTGAATGGATTCCTCTTAAAGCGATGCGTAAGGACCGTACACGCCGGTATCGGTCGGCCAGTGAGCTTGGGGACGATATCAGTAATTACCTGAATGGAATTCCACTGATCGCGGGGCCTGAATCGACGGTATATCGTCTTAAGAAGTTAGTTCGCCGGAACCTGGCGCTGGTGAGCGGCGTTTTGGTTGTGCTTGCTGTGATGGTAGCCGGGAGTATCATCTCAACTACTTTTGCTGTTAAGGCGTCTCGTGCCCGCGCCGATGCGGTGGCAGCCCGGGATGAGGCGGAGCGGCAGGCGAAGACTTCGCAGGCTGTGAGCGATTTCCTGCGTGATGATCTTCTTGCCTCGGTAGATCCTTATGTTACCCAGGGGCGGGAAGTCACGGTCCGTTCTTTTCTTGATGTGGCATCGGCAGAACTCGAGGGCAAGTTCAAACAGGAGCCTCTTGTTGAAGCATCGATTCGTCATACGTTAGGTAATACATACCGGAACATCGGAGATTTCGGTCCCGCCGAGAAGCATCTTGAGCGAGCGTACAATATTCAGCGTGATCAGCTTGGCCAAGAGCACCCCGAGACACTTGGAACGATGGAAGGTCTTGCGAGGGTATATTGGAGACAGGGCCGCTATGACAAGGCTCAGCAGATTTTTAACAAGACGGTTGAAGGCAGACGTAAAGTGCTCGGTGACGAGCATCCGGAGACGCTCTACTCTATGAACGACCTGGCTATGCTGTACTACTCTCAGGGTCGGTATGCAGAGGCGGAGTCCCTATACACAACGATGCTTCAGATCAGCCGAGCCATTTTGGGCGATGAAATCCGCACGGTGCTTTTCATGGGCAATCTCGCAACTGTTTACAGGTCTCAAGGCCGGTACAGTGAGGCAGAGCCGCTTTACGTCCGGGCGATGGAACAATCGCAACGGCTGTTGGGTGAGGAGCACCCGGACACTTTGTACTGCATGAATGGTCTGGCCATGCTGTGGATCGACCAAAGCCGATACGAGGAGGCCGAGGCGCTCCTGCTCAAGGTGCTGGATATCGAGTATCTCGTACTTGGTGAGGAGCACTTAGACACACTTTATTCCCTGAACGGCTTAGCTGCACTCTACACTGCCCAGAGGCGTTATGAGGAGGCCGAAAAACTCTTACTGAACGTAGTGAACATTGGGCAGCTTACTCTGGGCGAGGAGCATCCCACCACTTTAACGTCGGTGAACTGTCTGGGGCGGCTGTACTATAAGATGTCTCGTTACAGCGATTCGGAATTGTTACTGGTCAACGCCCTGCAGAGCAGACAGTTTGTGCTGGGTAACGAGCATCCGGACACGCTGGAATCCAAGAATGACTTAGCCGTGCTATACAGGAAGCAAGCCCGATATGAAGAAGCAGAGACATTGCTCCTGGCGGCGGTCGAAGGCCGGCGCCTCAAACTCGGTGAGACTCATCCAAACACATTAGAGTCATGGAAGAACCTAATCGAACTCTACGAAGACTGGGGTAAAGCGGAAAAATCCGAGGAGTGGCGGGCAAAGCTGCCTGGTAAAGCAGTCACACAAGAGCAATAAACAGGTCCAAAGAAAAAGCGGGAATTTTCCAAAAACCCTAAAATAGCCGATAGGCATCTTTGCGATTGATTAATGATGCCGGGTTCCCGCTAATGAGATGCGAGGATAACAACATTATTAATCATTCGGAAGGGCGGTTCGCGAACCGCCGGTACATATCAATTGATCCATTGAGTGCGATTCATCGTTTGCTACCTACTGGTTTTAAAACGTCAACCTCAGACGGATCCGGGGATGCAGTCCGTCTGAGGTTCTGACGAAGAAAATTAAGGATGCTTTAATATTTATCCATAGAACTCTTTGACATCATCGTTACCGTTGTTTTCGTAGTCTTTCAGCAGATTACCCTGAGCCAACTGCAGTCATGGAGTTCACATCTTTGTAGAAATTGCACTCAACACAGCTCATTAACTTCTGAGCCGAACTGCCCTGCACTTTGCCCCCGCAAAACGTTCCTGCTAACCTCCAGCAAGCTCTACCATGGTCAGGATAGGCAGGACAAACGCCCAGCTCGTCGACTTTGTCGCCGCCAGGTGTTCGACCGCACTTCTTTACCTCCCAGCAATTACGGGCATTGCCATCACTTATTTTATGAAATGTCTGATCCGATTTATTTAAACCGTAGTTAACATTTGACTTGCGATGGTGGTGATTAAAACTTTTACGCTGACCTGAAGAAGTTGCCCCAACCAGGTTCCCAAGCTCGCCGACAACATCATTCATCGACTCGGCCTGAGCACTAAGCTCTTCGGATGCACTGGCGGATTCCTCGGCGTTGGCGGCGTTTTGCTGCGTCACTTTGTCCATCTGGGCCATCGCGGTATTTATCTGGTCGATACCCTGTGCCTGTTCCTGTGAAGCAGCGGCTATCTCACTGACAAGTTCATTCGTCTTTCCGACGCTTTGGACTACTTCTTCAAGGACCTTGCCAACCTCATCGGCAATATCAACGCCGTTCTTAGAGTTCTTGACCGATTCTTCGATCATCGCAGAAGTATTCTTGGCAGCTTCGGCCGAACGCATTGCAAGATTGCGAACCTCTTCAGCTACAACTGCAAAACCCTTGCCGGCCTCGCCAGCACGAGCTGCTTCAACAGCGGCATTCAACGCTAATAAATTCGTCTGGAACGCTATCTCATCGATGACTTTGATAATTTTGGATGTCTCATCGGAGCTTTTCTGTATATCATTGATAGCGGCACTCATTCTTTGCATCGCCTCGGTACCATTATTTGCAGCCTTCTGTGCCTCGGAAGCGAGCGTATTTGCCTGCTGGGCATTGTCGGCGTTCTGCTTGGTCATAGAAGCCATTTCTTCGAGACTGGATGAAGTCTCCTCCAGCCCTGCAGCCTGTTCTGTCGAGCCTTCAGCCAGTGACTGTGATGCGGAAGATACCTGACCGGCAGCAGAGGCAACCTGCTCGGAACCATCAGTCAGGTTGTTGATTATTTTCTTAAGTGCAGATACTATGCCCCGACCTATGAAGAAAGCCAACACCACACCCACTACAGTCGCGGCGAGTGATATGATACTCACGCTGGTTTTTGTTAGTCTTGCCGAGGAAAGCATACCTTTATTCGTATTATCAACGACAGCAGTTATATGTTCACACGCTTTTTCCAGCAACTCCTGTGTTTTCATAAGGTTAGGCTTAGTTTTCGCGGCATAGACCTGGTTGGCCGTCTTCATACCCACAAGATTGTTTTCTGCTTCCTGCTTCAGTGTTTGCAGATGTCCCAACGTTTCGTGCAGCAGCGGAATTGTTGTCTCATCGAAAATCTTCCTGGCTTCAGCATGATGCTGCCCAAGTGTCTGCTCGGCAACGATGGCTTTGTGGAAAGATTCAGCGATTATTTCCAAAGCAGGCAACGTGTTCTCATGGAATATCTTCTCAGCCTCCGCCTTGCCTGCAGCGCCCCTGGCCAGAGCTTTCGATATTTCAATCGCCGAGGTATGCAGGTGCTGGTGCGGTATCTTGCCGGCTTCAATAGCCTCCTGTAATTCAGGAAAACCTTTCATATAGTCGGTGCATTCTTTCGAGACAATAAACTTACCATAAGCACATTTCGTGCAGTCAGTCTGGACGCCAAGGTCAGATTCTCCCTTGATAATTGCCACGCTGACTTTTTGCGTCCAGTTCTTATGATCGATGAGCCTGTGTAAGAGCAACTGCTCCAGACCCTCATGTATCTGAGCATATTTGTCGCCAATAAGTGTGGCACTTTGGTGCAGTTTTCCATGACCAATAAGCATTTGGTCCCAAGCGTGTTTGAATTCAGTATCGCCGTTCTTATAAGCGTTTTGGGCCTGTGAGCTATTAAGCCATTTACCCAGGGCGCATTTTGTCGGGTCAATCTGAACATTGATACTTTCCTTATTACCCAGAAACGTATCTCTTATCGCAGCAGCCCAATTCAGGTGGTCAACCATACGTCCAGTGATAATGCCCGGCAATTCGGCATCGGCCTGTTTGAAATTCTGCCCGATTTCAATTGCCGAGGCGTGCAGAGCATGATGACAATTTTCGATTTCTTTTAATATAGAAACGAGTTCAGGAATGGCTTTCTCGGCATGCTTGCGGGCATCGCTGTAAAGCCACTGACCAAAAGCACACTTATGGTCGTCCGTCTGGACATTCAATTCTGTTACCTCGTCGTTTGTAAGCAGTTCACTGACCGCATTTGCCCAGTTTAGATGGTCAATTTCTTTTTGAGTAATGGTTTTAATAAGTTCGTTCTTGCTGATTACGTCTTCAGCGTTGTTACCCATTCCGGTAACTCCCCGGAAGGACAATATGCCAACGGCAAGAAGAAGAACTATTACTAAACCAAAACCAAGAGATATTTTCTTTCCAATTGTCAAATTCTTAAACATTTCAAATTCTCCTCAAATACGATTGTGCAGTCCAAGATGCTGACTGACACTTGCCCCGGCAGCGGTCTTGACGTCATCAGGCCAATCACCCAGCCCAAAACGCTCGTATGCATAACCAATCTCAAACCGGCCGTATATGTTTTGTGTGACAGCTATGGATTGAAGATCTTTTTCTTTTGCCAATACTCCGGTTATAGATACACTTGGTTTACCAAAGATTTCACCTTCCTCCGGCGGATTTGCCAGATAGGCGGTACTGGTAAGACACACACCACTGTTGCCTTCAATCGTATGTAACGGGAAAGGTGGACCAGCTTTTGCAATAGTCAACATCATC
This sequence comes from Sedimentisphaerales bacterium, assembly GCA_032250555.1. Lineage (GTDB taxonomy): Bacteria > Planctomycetota > Phycisphaerae > Sedimentisphaerales > Anaerobacaceae > NIOZ-UU13. The sequence goes on along the minus strand of JAVVFI010000278.1, from coordinate 1,335 downwards.
GTCGAAATCAGCAGTAATTTCAAATCCCCCAAACAATAATTCAAAATCATGAGCAATATAAATTTTTGAAAACTAAACACATCAAATGATCAAAACAATCACGAATGTACTTTTATCCCCCATTTCTGAAAAGCTGTTCCACCAATCTATGATATGTTATCTCGATATGTTGTATTTAAAACTTTAGCTAATTCTCATTGCCTTAATGAAGAAGTCGGAATTTTAATCCCCCCTACAACTCAATGAATAAGATCGGTAATAAAAACCACAATTTTCTGCTGCCCTTCGACATTGTTTCACTTAGCAGAAATGATTATGAAGAAAAATTTATTGTCAAACTCTCATAATATTCTCAAAAATAGGAATTCTAAAAAAAGAACAATACAGCACCAGCAGTTTGCTCTTATGGAGCACGCAATCTAATCTATTGATGAAGCCATCAGCAGGCCCGATAATAGCCGCATAGAATTACAGAAAATCAGTCCCAGGATTTGTCTTATCTCCAACAAAAGCACTTGAGTATAGTGGCCGATCAACAAAAAAACTTATTACAATATATATATTTTTTTTTGATAACTGAATTCAGTTGAAGATATTAGGACCTTGGCAACACAAGAAGCTCTTGGATTATCACGATGAAGGCTTTAGATTGTAGCGATGAAGGTTATGGAGTTGCCGGCGAAAATTACAAAAGTGTATCGTGTATAGTAGTATTACAAATAATCACTCCGAAACAACTTCTGCTTCCCCAATAATCAACAGAAAACAGTAAATAGAAACCCTCCGTGCAAATGCAGGAAGCAGCAATGCAGTAAAATCTATGGAATTGCATGAATACCGTGATTAACACGAAATCTGCTCCATCCTGCAAGGTTCTGTCGATATTAAGGATTTATCTTAACAGCTACAAACTCAATAAAAATTAAGTAATCCTGTTCGGTGGCACTGTTGACTACGAATATACGATAATAAGCAACTTAGAGGCCATAGTCATATATATTCATATTCCGCAAGATACTCGCATAATAGAAACAATACTTAAGTCCAAATACACAGCAATATCGCAGGGATAAGCAAAATCCAGCAAGTTGAATCTCAAATCCTCTGATTTTTTAATAAATTCTTGACAATGGGAAGGCAAAGGTCTAAAGTATCTCTCTCGTTTATCCCCAAAGTTGTGAATGGTGGGGCTTAAAAATCGTAAAACCTTAATTTAGAATATTTAGAAGGAGAATTTGAAATGTCAACAAAGGTTGCAATTAACGGATTCGGCCGGATCGGCAGAGCCGTAGCAAGAATTATTTTTCAAAGAGCAGGCGATTTGGAATTAGTCGC
>JAVVFI010000277.1:0-7474 GCA_032250555.1 Sedimentisphaerales bacterium | reverse complement strand
CATAATCCTTTCACAATCCCTGACAAGCTCGTCATACTCCTTCTTCATTTTGCCCTTTGCCAGTTCACGCAGACGCCCGACGTTCTCCGGACGCATAAAAAGCCGTGGATGACTTTTTGGTATCCGCCCAATCAATTCCTTGCGCTCCGGTAGCGGCATCTTTGCCGCTTCACCTGCGATACTGAACGTTCGCGGCTGGCTCCAGTTCGTAAATCGGCCCTTCTTGTCTTTTCCGCGATAGCTCCATGTATAAGTCCCAGGCAAAAAAGTCTCCGACGGACAATAAACGTTAAACTCGATATCCTTCCTATTAAAAGTAAATCTATTATTCTGCTGGTAACCTCTACAGAAAACCTCCCACGTCAATCCCTGTTGCGATCGCCAGCTAAAACTCGGAGGATTCACCCCGGAAACCGATCCGGCGGCGGGGCGGTAACCCCATTCGCCCGGCTCGGCGGGGCGTTCATCTAATTTTAGTTCCTGCCCAGCCGCTATGTTTACCACAACAAGTATAAACAAAAACCAGGTATTAACTATATATCTCTTTGTGATATTTCTGTTCGATTCCATATTGTTGCCTCTCCTCATAAAGTAAAAGTTGTATATCAAAGTATATATTCGAAATTAGCCTGACACCTCTCTCCTGCTATTATGATTACTCCTGCGAAAGCGCCCCGATTAATTCACTGATTTTCTTAATATTATGGCGATCGAAATATTTCTTCATTCCCTCGACGATTTTTCCAGCGCATCCCGGCTCAATAAAATTAGATGTTCCTACTGCCACCGACGACGCTCCCGCAATAATAAATTCGATAGCATCCGAAGCCGTCCTGATTCCACCCATACCAAGAATCGGCGTCTCGCTTCCTTTAGTCACTTCATTAAAGACCTTATTGATAAGATATACCGCTATCGGCTTTATTGCCGGACCTGAAAGCCCCCCTGTTCTGTTGGCCAGAATTGGCTTGCGGCTTTCAATATCAATCACCATCGCAGTAAACGTATTAATCAGACTAAGCGCATTAGCTCCCCCTTCTATGGCCGCCCTTGCAATTACGCTTATGTCCGTAACGGCCGGCGATAGCTTCACCATCAAAACCTTCTCACCGGCGGCTTCTTTCACAGCCGAAGTAATTTCTTTTACCTGCCCCGGATCTGTTCCGAAACTTATCCCGCCTTTCTTAACGTTGGGACAACTGATATTCAATTCGAACCCCGCTATCGCTTTTTCTTCTCTCAGCCGCCGCACAACAGCCGCATATTCATCGATAGTCTGCCCCGCAACGTTTACAAAAATAGCAGGACTCATTTTTTCCAGAACAGGCAGTTTCTCTTCGATGAATCTGTCTAATCCGATATTCGCTAAACCAATCGCGTTCAGCATCCCCGAATCCGTCTCGACAATCCTCGGTGTTGCGTTGCCTTTTCTCGGCTTGACGCTAATGCTTTTTGTAGTAAATCCCCCGAGACAGTTAACATCCATAAAATCAGCCAACTCATCAGCATATCCGCACGTCCCGGAAGCCGTCCACACCGGATTAGCTAACTGAATTCCCGCAAAATCAACCGTCATATCAACGCTCTCGTTCATCTTTTAGTTTTCCAACAGCAAACCTTATCACCTCGTCATGGTCGAATGCCAGATCTTCCGGCAGTTCTTCAATATCGAACCATTTTGCCTCGGCCGCATCATCCCCTGCCTCTACCTTCATTTGTTCCTCTTTTGCAATGCCCATAAAGACAACTGTAATCTGCCTGCCTCTCGGGTCACGTCCTACAGTTCCGAAGGTATGCATCTGCTCCAGGTGCACCCCTGTCACCCCCGTCTCTTCGGCCAATTCTCTTACGACCGCATCCTCTATTTCCTCGTCCATATTAACGAATCCGCCCGGTACCGCCCACATACCTTTGAACGGCTCATTTCCGCGTTTGATAAGCAAGACTCTGATTTTGCCGCCGGAATGGTTAAATACAAGGGCATCGGCAGTTACCATAGGCCTGGGCCAGTCATAAATATATTTGCCTTTTGTGTTCATAAGGTGCGAACTTTATCCTGGATACCGTGTTATTTGGAATTATCTTATGGTTTGAATGGGGATATGTCTATCGAAAAAACTGTGGTAACTATTAAATCAAACAGAGCCTCCGACCATACAAAGAGGGGCTTTTCAATAATCCCGAAAGTTTCTCATCCACTCCGGCCAGTCTTGCGATTGAACGAATCCGGCTTTGGTCCACGAGTTTTTTGTATTGAACTGACGATGCCATTTCAGGGTCCACAACTCTTTTAATCCGACTTTTCTGACCGACCAGTCCAGAAAAAGCCCGGTCAAAAAACCACTGTGCCGATTCATGCAGAAACGCCTGATTTCATCGATACTTCCTCCCTGTCCCCACACATTTGCACAGTCCCCGTCGAATTCAGGTGGCCTGTCAGTGTCTAAAACCGTGGCGCCCGTTATGGCACAATCCCCGAAAAACATCACCTCATGTGCCCCCTTAATATTGATGTTTCTCCAGAGTTGTTCGAGCACTCGTCCACCCACTACATCTGAAGAATTCAACACCCATTGGTTGATACCATAACTGCTCGCAAAGGCCCGGCCGCTCGCATCGGTAACCGCTTGGTCCCATGTCTGCTCCCACGCACCTAATGGTGGTCGCGCTCCATCGGAATACAGCTTTGTCGCTGAAGGGCAAAGAGTTATCTCCTTTTCCTTGTGGTAGTCTTCCACGAAGTCTCGCCAGGTCAGAACTGAAGATGGAAAATATCCTCCGGTGTCCTCCGTGTACATTGCCCAGATAAGGGACCATTGATGCAGGTTCGATTGACAGGCAACCGTCCTGGCCTGTCTCCTAACTCTCTGAAGAGCGGGCATTAATATCGCCATCAGTAGTGCAATAATAGCAATCACTACCAAAAGCTCTATCAGCGTAAAGCCGGTTTTTTTCTGCATCACTGTTCTCCTTTATCTTTTGTCAAGAGAAAATTAGTATTGCCGGCATTTCGTAAATAATTATATCATAATCAGTCACGCTAATACAAGAGGAGGAATAAATATAAACCAATGAACATTTTATTGATTAACAACGTATGTCTAAAAAACTGAATTTTCGTCTGAAAATTGATAGTTTATAAAATAAAAACACTCAGTGACGTAACTGAGTCTGGATAAACAGAATTATAAGCAAAACCGTGTAAATTTTTGTCTTTTGGAGGATTTCACATGTCAACAAGCAGAAAAAGAATCTCTACATTGATTTTCATCTCTTTGGCAGTTGCTTTGTTTATAAGCAGCACTGTTGTCCACGCGGCTGACTGGCCCATCTACAGAGGTCCTCAGCATAATGGTTTTACCAACGAAACCAACTGGGTTGCCGATTTTCCGGCTGCTGGACCAAAACAGCTATGGAAAGCATCTATCGGCATTGGCTTTTCTTCGATGACAATCAGCAACGGTCGCGTATATGCGATGGGTAACTCAGGTAAGAGCGGCCCAAATGCCAATCACGACACCGTATTCTGCTTCGATGCCGATACCGGCAAGGAAATATGGAAGCATACCTATTCGTGCCCCTTGGAGCCCAAATACTATGAGGGCGGCACACTTTCAACTCCCACTGTCGATGGCGACGTCGTATATACAATAAGCAAGATGGGACACCTCTTCTGTCTTGATGCAGCTACCGGCTCGGTGAAGTGGCAGAAGAATATGAACAAGGATCTCGGCTTTGAGCTGCCTACATGGCACTTTGCGGGCTCACCTTTTATTTATGAAAATATGCTGATACTAAATCTCGGCGATGCCGGTGTTGCACTTAACAAAAACAACGGCGATGTTATCTGGGAAAATGGCAAAGGCATTTGTGGCTATGCCACACCCGTACCCTTCACTATGGAAGGTCAGAAATGTGTCGCTATACTCGGAGCTTCCCATATCATGGGTGTAAGAATCAGCGACGGTAAAGTGCTCTGGAAATCACCTTTCGAAAACAGGGTTAAGGTAAACGCGGCAGACCCTATAATTGTCGGCAACGAGGTCTTCGCTTCGAGCGGATACAACTTTGGATGCGTAAAGATTAAGGTAAACGGCTCAAACGTCGAGACCCTCTGGCAGAATAAGAATATGCGAAACCACATGAACTGCTCGATGTACTGGAAGGGATACCTCTATGGATTTGATGAATCGAAACTAACATGCCTGGACTTCAGGGATGGAAGTATAAAATGGTCCGATGGCAGCCTTGGAAAAGGCGCATTGATGATGAGTACCGACGGCAGGATGATAATCATTAGTGACAAAGGAGAATTGGCAATCGCTAATGCTGATCCCGAAAAGTTTGATGTAATTTCGAGGGCACAAATCCTTCCTGAGTCTAAATGCTGGACTACCCCCATACTCGCTAACGGCAGGATTTATGCCCGTAATGCCAAAGGGGATATAGTTTGCGTTGACGTAAGTGGATAGAAACCGACCTTTTGTCCGATTGGAAATTTTATTTCTTGGCCCACCGTCAATGGCGGTGGGCTTTTTTTTTCCGGCCACAAAATATTGAGAAATTTGTGCTAAAATATTCATCATACAAAACCAATTGCATATAACCGTGCCATCATTTACAATCGCTCCGGAATATAGTCCTTAAGAACTGAAAAAATTAAACTCGCAATACTCGATATACGAGATTATGCCAGACGGTCTCAAGAACATCCTGATAATAAAACCAAGCTCACTGGGCGACATAATCCTGGCCCTGCCCGCCCTGACTGCATTGCGAAAAAGTTTTCCGGATGCTAAAATTAGCTGGCTCATTCGTCCCGAGTTTGCGCCGATTCTTGAAAACCATCCCCACCTGACCGAAATCATCCCTTTCGACCGTAAGTTTCTCGGCAAGGCATGGTTCCATCCTGGTGCAGCCGGAAGTCTCCTTTCGCTTATTAAACGCCTCCGCCATGCCGAATTCGATGCTGTAATAGATTTTCAGGGACTTTTCAGAACAGCTTCTCTCGGCTGGCTTTCGGGTTGTAAAAAACGCTTCGGAATAGCAAAAGCCAGAGAATTCGCCCCTCTCTTTTACACGCACAAAATCACCCAAACTCAGGATTGTATCCACCTCGTTGATTATTACTTAAAAATAATCAAGGCAGCCGGGGCCTCTGAGCTTGATGTGGAATTTGTTCTCCCGCAGCACCCCGAGGCTGCTGACTCGGTTGGCAGGCTTTTAAAAAGTCACTATGTTTCACCGGATAATTATGTGGTTTTCATCCCCGGTTCTGCCCACGATGACAAACGATGGCCCGTCGAGCGATTTGCTAAATTGGCGGATAGAATTTCATCACATCACAAATTACCCATCGTTGCAACGGGTGATGCTGGCGAAGCTCCTCTTGTTGAAAAGCTAAAAGACCTTTCCGACATGCCTGTTGCAAACATTGCTGGACAAACGTCACTAAGTGAGCTTGTGGTTTTACTGAAGAACGCCAGGCTTGTAGTAAGCAATGACACCGGCCCCGGCCATATCGCCGCCGCACTGAGCACACCCCTGGTCCTGATGTTCAGTTGGTCCAATCCCGCCAGAATAGCTCCCTACAAAAGAATCGAATGCCTCGTGGCAAGCGAACCCTTCTCCAGAGGCCACAAAATAAAAAGCCGCGACCCAAAACACAACGTCGATACACTAACAGTCGATGAAGTCTATCAAAAAGTCTGCGAACAGCTCTCTTGACTCTTGTGTCTATTTGCACTACGCATCATGAATTATGCACGACGGTTACACATCGCTCGCACAAATCAGGATGTTCGACATTGTTCCCGACGCTCGGCCAATAGTTCCAGCAACGCTCGCATTTATTGTAACTGCTCTTTTCTGCCGCAATTGTAGTCTCACCTGTCGTCTTTACTATCTTAACTTCACTGACAATACAAAGGGCCGCAAACTGCTCAAGCCCGTACTCATTCAGAAATGCCGCATCTTCTTCATCACAGCATATCGTCACGCACGCCTGCTGATTGCTTGCAATCTTCTTCTCCTGCCTCAAACCTTCCAGGACCCGCAAAACATCATCACGCAGCCCCATCAGCTTTTGCCACCGTGACTCATCGCCCTCAAAATCAATCGAATCATCCACATTCGGCATATCCGCCAGATGAACACTCTCAACATCCTGGCTCTTGAACTCCATTGCGTCCCACGCCTCCTCGGCGGTATGAACTAGTACCGGCCCCAACATCCGAATCATACAATCCAATATGTTGTACATTGCCGTCTGGGCACTCCGTCGTGAGAGGCTGTCCGCCGCATCGCAGTACATCCGATCCTTGAGCACATCCATATAGATACTGCTCATCTCAACTGTACAGAAGTTATAGATAAGCGAAAACACTCTGTGAAATACAAAGTTATCATACGACTCGATTACACTAGCTATCAGCTTTTGCAATTGCTGCATCGCCCACTTGTCTATCTCGAACATCTCAGTATAAGGAACACTGTTGGCTTTCGGATCGAAATCATTAATATTGCCGAACAGATACCGCAGCGTATTCCTGATTTTCCTGTATGCATCCTGTGTCCGCCCGATTATCTCATCATTGCATCTTACATCTTCCTGATAATTCACACTCGAAACCCACAGCCGCAGAATATCCGAACCGTACTTTTCAACTTCCTCCTGAGCATTAACATAATTACCTAAAGATTTCGATTGCTTCATTCCCTTCTCATCAACCGTAAAGCCGTGTGTCAAAACGCTCTTGAACGGAGCTCCGCCCGTCGCCCCAATCCCCGGCAAAAGCGACAACTGAAACCATCCTCGATGCTGGTCAGAACCTTCAAGATACAAATCAACAGGAGCATCCCAGCCCTCCTCTTTAACACATACGCTGTACCAACTGCATCCCGATTCGAACCAGACATCGAAAATATTCTCTTCCTTCTGCAAATCATCAAAGGAAAATCCCTCTGGCAGCTCAAAATCCTTACCTAAAATCTCCTCCGGCGAATCGGTAAACCAACTGTCCGAACCTTTCTTTGCAATATAATTAGCCACAGCCGATACCGATTCCTTGGTAATCAAAGTACTTCCATGTGAGTTGAAAAAGACCGGAATCGGAAGTCCCCAGCTTCTCTGTCTGCTTATGCACCAGTCAGGCCGAGATTCAAGCATACCGGCTATCCGCTTTTCACCCCATCCGGGAATCCATTTAACACCTCTAACGCTCTCCAGCGCCATGTTACGCAGGCTTTTACCCGAATCTGGCAGTTCTTTATCGACACTGACGAACCACTGCTCTGTCGCCCTGAAAATAACAGGCATCTTACTCCGCCAGCAATGTGGGTAACTATGCGTAATCTCACCCTCAGCGAAAAGCAGTTTCTTTCCTCTCAAGTGGTCGTTAACTACGCTTTCAACTTCCAGAACATTCTGACCTCGCAGCCATTCCGGTACCTTATTATCATAGCACCCACTATC
>JAVVFI010000276.1:0-7481 GCA_032250555.1 Sedimentisphaerales bacterium | reverse complement strand
TGCGGATGCCGAGATTCGGGAAATAGAACTCAAAGCGGGAGGCCAAAGCCAGCTTACGATGAGAACCGGAAAGACCGGACAAAAAACTCAACCGGCCCCGTGGACATTGGCTACCAAGGAGATATTTATAGATAGAGGACAGAACCAGATTTATCGTGGATACATAAATGCCGAAGGCAATCTCGTACTCGAAAGAGGAGAAATCTACCCACAGGGCAGTTTTCACTGCTCAGGACCACCTCTGATGATTTTCAAGAAGGTTGAATAGGTTTATATTCAAGAAATCGTTCGGGACATCGTCCTGAGAACAGAAAGAAATTTTTTTTGAGGGAGAACTATTATGTGCAGGAAATTATTTCTTTTAAATTCTTTTGTTTTGGTACTGGCTCTGGTCAGCGGTGCTTCGGCTGCTCTGCCGGAGGGATGGCAGAGCCGGGATATAGGCACCATCGGCGGAAGCGCTGCAGAGATTGATGGCATATGGTTCATTAGCGGCGATGGAGAAGACGTCTGGTACAAGTCGGACCAATTCCACTATGCGTTCATACCGCTGAGCGGAGATGGTACGATAGTCGCACGGGTTGAGGACAACGGCACCGGCTCAGATAACTGGGCCAAAGGCGGCGTTATGATTCGCGAGACACTCAATCAGAATTCCAAGTACGCCATGATGGCAATAACAGGCGGAGACGGGGGCGGCAAAGCCTTCCAGCACCGCGCAATCACGGGTCAGCCCTCGTTTTCAGCGCACGGCGGTGACCAGGTATATCCGCCTATGTGGATTAAACTAACGCGTATAGGCGACACATTCACAGGCTATTACTCGATGAACGGCGTTAACTGGATTGAACAGGAAAACTGGAGTCTTGACGGCGATGATGCGGCCAAAAACCCGGCAACCATTGCAATGGCAAGGGACGTTTATATCGGTCTGTTTGCTACCTCACACAGATCCGGGGAGGTACGCACATATACGTTCGACAACGTGAGCGTGAGCGTGACAGGAGTACCCACACCCGTCAGTGCCAACATTATCCTTGTCACGGAATCGATAGACTGGGATATGGACGGGCTTCGAGACGACCACAGCCTGGAGAGCTTCCTTGTTTCCGAGGGCTACAACGTTGACGTCCGGCCGGACTACTGGAAAGTGCTCACTTCGGACAAGATCGCCGAATTGAATGCGGCTGACCTGATCATCTTCAGCCGTTCAACCTGGAGCGATAACTACAGTGAAGGTAATGAGGCCACCCAGTGGAACTCGATCAGAACTCCACTGCTGCAAATGAACGCTTACTTTGCCCGCAACATCGAGCCCCGGTGGCACTGGGTCAACTCCGGCGTCAAAGAGCGCACGTCTCTCATCTATGCGGAGGCAGTGGATATACTTCATCCGATCTTTATTGACATGCTGCTGAGCTCATACGACCCAAGCGGCCAGCCTGATGTCGTTCAGATGATAGATCCGCTCATCGGCAGCGGACTTACCTCTTTCATCAATACAACCAACATGGGCAACGGTCATCTAATTGCCAAGCTCGCACAACTGGGCATGGGCTGGATCGCTGAGTGGGACGCCGGCATTGAGTTCTTCAACGGCTCGGGTCAGTACGCCGGGGGTAAACGCATGCTGTTCTGTGCCGGTACTCAGGAGATTCAGTACTATGACTACGACAGACAAGAGGTAATTACCACCGCCCAGGGTGAGCTGAACCTTACGGCCGAGGGTCTTCAGATGTTCCGCAATGCCATCAACTATTTGCTCAAGCGGGAGTTCACTCCGGATTTAACTGAAAGCATAGTGGAGGATTTTGAAACAGAAGATTTCAGCAAATTTCCATGGAGCAGTTACGGGGATGAAAGCTGGGAGACCACAAGGTCAGAAAGGTATTCCGGATATTATTGTGCAAAGTCCGGTTCGATTGAGGATGGTGAGGAGACTACCCTTGAAGTCAGTATTGATTGCGTATCGGGTAATATCACTTTCTATTGTAAAGTCTCTTGCGAATCAGACTTTGATAAGCTGACATTCTACATTGACGGCCTCGAACAAGGCACATGGTCTGGACAAGAGGATTGGGCCGAAGTATCTTTTCAGGTACGCGAGGGCACAAGAACCTTCAAGTGGGCCTATTCAAAGGACAGTTCGATCTCCGAAGGTGACGATACTGCGTGGATTGATGATATAGTATTTCCAATCGGACCATAATCTCAGTATGTGATGATGAAGTTTCAGCGGAAGGCAATCCAGCAGGATATAACGGTAATTACCAACAATACAACCCAGAGCCGGTAGTCGCGGAAGAGCGGTACTTTCTCGGCAGGCGCGAAACCGGACCATTCGAAACAGACTCCTTCTGTGCGACTTCTGGGCGGAGCGGGAGTTAGTAAGCTAACGACGACCATTACTGCTACGCTTAGTAAAAATGCAAGCAGAGAACGATGCATAAATGAAATCATAATCGGCGTCTGTAGAATTGGAATCAGACCCCCTTCCTTCATAGAATCAGCCATCATAAGAATCCCTACGGCAATGCCGAAGACCATTGCGCTGAGGGCACCCGCGTTATTTCCCCGACGCCATAATATACCTGTTAGAACAGCGGCGGCTATAGGAACGGCCATATAGGCAGAGACTATCTGGAGGTATTTCCAAATTGTATCGGCCTTTCCTATAACCGGAGCCCAGAGAATACCGGCGATGACAACGACGGCAATCGTGATTCGGCCGAGCCAAATCTGGGCCGCCTGCGAGGGTTCGTTTTTAGTGAAACGGACGAAGAAGTCACGGGTGACAAGCGTAGCCGAAGCGTTTAAAGTGCTGTCGAGCGATGACATCAAAGCAGCAAGCAAACCTGCAAGTACGAGTCCCTTAATTCCGGCCGGGAGCAGTTCTGAGACTAAGGTAGGGAAGGCTTTGTCATGTTCTATATCAGGGAACAAGACGACTGCAATAACACCCGGAAGGACAAAGATAAAGACCGGCAGGAGTTTCAAAAAGCCGCCGAAAATCGCACCTTTGCGACCGTGGTCGATATTGCGAGCGCCGAGAGCACGCTGAACAATTGCCTGGTCCATACACCAATAGAAAATTCCTACAAAAAGGTTTCCGAACAGGAATCCTGTGATGGGATAGTCGGGATGATCGATGGGCTTTACCATGGACAAAAAGCCTTCAGGGGCAGAGGCTGTAAGCTGTGACCATCCTCCCGCCCGCGATAGACCTATTACGGTCAACAGGGCTGCCCCGAATACGAGAATTATTGTTTGCAGGACATCCGTGTAAACAACCGCCGACAAGCCGCCCATGGCAGTGTAAAAAGCCGTGAAGATTCCAATACCCCACATAACGACGGTACGGTCCCAACCGAAGAATTGCTCCAATACAATAGCGCCTGCGTACAAGGCTATCGAGACCTTGGTCAGGACAATCATGATGGTGAAATAGCCCGAGAGATACATCCTTGCGGTCAGGCTAAAGCGCCTCTCCAGAAATTCCGGAATAGTATAGATGCGATTTCGTAAATACTGCGGTATGAAAACCACCGCCAGAATAATAAGACATAAACAGGCCATAAATTCGAAGCCGCCCGCGACCAGTCCGATACGATGCGCATCACCCGCCAGGCCGACGAGATGTTCAGTTCCGATGTTACTTGCAAACAGAGAGGCCCCTATGACCGGCCATGTCAAACTGCGGCCTGCAAGGAAATAATTCTCGCTGGTTCGTTCCTTTCGAGCGAAGGAAAGGCCAATTGCCACAACAATGACCATATAACAAGCAATAATAAACAGATCGATAAATTCGAGTGTAGCCATAATAATGCATCCTTATGAATCTATCTTTGAATATTGACGTTCCTGTAATACCAAAGCTCCTTAAATAATGCAACACCTGACCTGTCGAACAAGCAATAATCGAAAATAACTTTCCACTTCGCTCACTGCGTTTTCTCCGCAGCCACCATACATCGTTTTACAGGAAATCCTTAGCCGGTTGTATATTTTCCTTGATTTTACCGACACACAATTGTATTAAGCAGTAAGGCGTTTTGATGGACGTGACATTACCAGGGAATGAAGGTGGTAAATATAACACCGAGAAGATACCGGTTATAAGCTTATGGCAGAATATTGGAGATAAACAATGAACGACAATAATCTGGACTCACGACGTAATTTTATTAAATCTTTGACGGCAACTTCGATAGGAGGCTCGACTTTGATACTCTCCGGCTGCAATAACATTGCCTCCAGTTCCGCCTCTTATGGCAACAATTCTATTATCAAAAAAGACAGCATAATCGTATTCCAGGGTGATTCCATAACGGATGCCGGACGTGACAAAGAAAGAGAAAATAATGAAAACGACAAAAACGCATTAGGAAGAGGCTATGTGTATTCAATTGCTGCTCACCTGTTAGCCAATCAACCTGGCGACGGATTGAAAATCTACAGTCGAGGCATAAGCGGAAATAAAGTATTTCAATTGGCAGACCGTTGGGACAAGGACTGCCTGGATCTCAAGCCTGATATTTTGAGTATTTTGATCGGGGTTAACGATATATGGCATTCACTTAATGGTAACTACGACGGCACTGTCGAGAAATATGAAAAAGACTACAGGGCATTACTCAAACGGACATTTAAGGCGTTACCAAATCTGAAACTGGTCATATGCGAACCCTTTGTACTTCGCTGCGGTGCTGTTAATGATAAATGGTTTCCTGAGTTCGATAAGTATCGAGCCGTTGCCAGGAAGATGTCAAAAGAATTTAAGACTCTGTTCGTTCCATTCCAGTCCATGTTTGACGACGCCGTAAAAGAGGTTTCTCCGAGCTATTGGGCAGGAGACGGTGTTCACCCGAGTATGGCTGGGGCACAATTGATGGCACAGGAATGGTTAAAAACGGTGATGAGCTAAAGAGGCCGAAGAAGAATTTTATACTGCCTGTGCGTTGATTTTTTCAATGATGGCGGGGAGTTCTGAAATGTGATTTATTTTCCAGGCGCCATCGGGGATTTTCTTTCCGTTATTGGTATGAGCGGTTTTCAGGGCGGCCCGCATGCCGACCTTCATTGAAGGGGCAATGTCCATATTAATCCGGTCTCCTACGAACATTATGTTCTCCGGGACCTCTCCAATTCTCTCGGCGGCAATCCTGAAAATTCGTGGATCGGGCTTGCGAAAATCAAACTGGTACGAATACATCCTTAGCTCAAAGAAATCCAATATGCCCACCTGCTCCATATGTTTTTCGAGGGAATCGCCGTTGACAAAGGTGTTGGACACTATACCGAGCTTAAGGCCGGAATTCTTCAGTTTGGTTAAGGTCTCTTTTATGTCCGGTTCGACCGTTGCGATTTTATACAAAGGTTCATACCAAAGCCATGCAAAATGCTTCCATTGGTCCCCATCAAGCCGAATACCTTTTTTAACACCAATCCATCTTAACATAGCCAGAGAATTAAAATCATTTCTTGTAATATTGGAAATCAAGCGTCGAAATTGAAGTGCCGCCATGTTCCAAAGAGAGTAGTATTTGAAACTTCCGACCGGCTGGCCGCGGCTTTTAAGAAAATCGTAGGACAATCTGGCACCCTGACGAAAAATATCGCCCGGATTAATTTTGCCAAAATCCAGCAGAGTATCACCGAGGTCGAATAATAGTGCTTTGATTTTTTTATCCGGCATAATTCGTAGGGACAGACCTACGTGTCTGTCCTTTCTGGACACAGAGATTTGGGCAACCACACGGGATTGCCCCTACTGTCTTAGCGACGGGAGATTACCACTAAAAGCTTCTCGCGTCCAGGTAAACATTTCCTCATCAGAAATCATCGAGACCCTGTCGGCGGCATATTCGGCATCAATTCTGTCTTTGATTTGGGTTATCCGCGGGTCATGCTTGGGAATTTGAATATCATATCTGGTCTCTACCCAGTGTTTGATTCCGGCGGCACCGGTCTTGTCGGTTATCGCCACACTTACCGGGCGATTAAGCAATTCGTTGGTATCGAAGCAGTTGTATATTTCCTCGTTTTTTAACAAGCCGTCCGCATGAATACCGGCCCGAGTTACGTTGAAATCCATTCCGACCAAGGGATAGTTCCGGGGAATCTCAAAACCCAGTTCCTTTACTGCGTACTCAGCTAACTCGGTTATGGCGGCATAGTTTACGCCCTTAGTCATCCCTTTCAACTGGGCGTGTTCGACAACCATCGCTTCAAGCGGCGGATTGCCCGTTCGCTCACCACAGCCGAATATCGCAGTGTTTGCGGCACAGCATCCGTAAAGCCACGCCGCCGCGGCGCTGACCTGGACCTTGTGGAAATCGTTATGGCCGTGCCATTCGAGCCATTCGGACGGGACACCTGCCTGACGAAGACCACGGACAAGTTTCGGAACGCCCCGGGGCAAAGAAGCCTGTGCCCACGGCAGGCCAAAGCCGAGTGTATCACAAAGCCGAATTTTGACCGGCTTGTCATATTCTTTTGAAAGCTTCATCAACTCCGATGCAAAAGGCAGAACAAAACCTTTATAATCAGCACGCGTGATATCCTCAAAATGGCAGCGCGGTATAACGTCGCTGTCTAACGCCGTTTTGACAATATCCAGATATGCATTCATCGCCTGGTCCCGCGTCTTTCGCAGCTTCAGGAATATATGATAATCGCTGGCCGATGTGAGAATACCGGTTTCATTCAGCCCCATTTTCGAGACGAGTTTAAAATCATCTGGCACAGCCCTTATCCACCCGGTTATCTCAGGATACTTGTATTGACGCTCTTTACACAGTTCAATCGCTTCCTGATCGCGCTTCGAATACAGAAAGAACTCACACTGGCGAATCAGCCCTGTTCCTCCATCTATTTCATGCAGCAAATCGTAAATCCTGAGTATTTGCTCGGCCCTATACGGCGGCCGAGCCTGCTGGCCGTCACGGAACGTCGTATCGGTTATCCATATATTTTCCGGCATATCGCAGGCAACTTTCTGCTTATCGAAGATTGCTTTGGGAAAATCGGTATATGGAAATGTATCGCGGAAAAGATTGGGTTTTCCTACATTTGCAAGTTTATAGTTTTTATTCAACGTTATTTAACTCCAACACATCATCAGTTGAGTGTATATCAACGTACAATTTTCTCTTGATTCTTTATTCTATGAAATACGCATCACGCACAGCGAAATACGATATATAGCCGAGGTGGGATTCGAACCCACACGCCCATTACGGGCAGGGGATTTTAAGTCCCCAGCGTCTGCCATTCCGCCACTCGGCCGGAAGCAATAAGCTAACTTATCTGTGTAAATTTTGCAAATTCTTTCCCCGAAAAACTATCAGACCACAAATATTAGGCAAAAAATACTCAAAAAGATACTCCGATAAATCCAATTCGTTGCTTAAATAGGCCTCAGAGGCGGCTTAAATTGAAGGTTGGGGGGGTATAAACAGACTTAACTGCCTTCTCGTTGC
>JAVVFI010000275.1:0-7566 GCA_032250555.1 Sedimentisphaerales bacterium | reverse complement strand
GCGCCAAATCTCTTGCGGCGAATATCATCTATTCTAGCTTCACTCTGAGTATCATTGGCCTCATCAATTATGTGAACTGTCAGCATTACTATAACTTCCTGGCGTTCAACCCTATCAGTCGTTTTTCTAAAGAGTGCTCCAATGAACGGCAAATCACCCAACAACGGAATCTGACTTCGGCTTGTAACTATAACATCTCTAAACAGACCACCGATTACAATAGTCTGGCCATCTTTGACCATTATGTTGGTCTTCAGTTCTGTCACAAACTCATCAGGAATATCATTGGCTTTCAAGGTACCAGAACTATCCTTTGGATAAATATCCATCCGTATGTATCCATCATCGCCTATATAGGGTCTGAAAGAAAGTTTGACACCGGTTTCGAGGAACTTAACCTGCTGAGTCGTCGAAGTATCTATTTGTGTAGTCTGAGATTGGTAACCTATATTGTTGCCGATATGGACCTGACCAAGCTGCTTATTGACTGCCAGAATCTTTGGATTGGCAAGAATCGTGGTGTCAGTTACCGTTTCCAATGCAGTTATAAATGCTGCAAAATCACCAGATGTAACTCCAACTCGTAATCCGTTACCACCGACTGATGCAAAACCGGATGTTTCAAGCGGCGTCCCGTTAGCAATACCCCCTGCTATTTGTGAGATAGGCGTAGTTGTGGAAGTGCTTAATGATTCTGTCGTCCCGACCTGCGAAGTTGTACTGCTACCAGTTAAACTTAGTCCAGCAGCAAAGTTCAGGTCAACACCCAGTTCCAAACGTTCGGTTAAAGTAGCACTGAGAATTGTCGCCTCGATCAGCACCTGCTTGGGTCTGACATCCAGTTGCTTCAGCATCTTCTCCGCCTTAGCGATATTTTCGGGATAGTCCTCGATAACTATGGTGTCATTCAAAGCCATAGTATCGCCACCGCCGGAACCTTCGCTGATAGAATCACCGACAGGCACAAGGTTCTCTGCGGGAGAACTGCCTTGAATGCTTCCTCCGCTTTTGCTAAGTACCGGAGCGATGAGATTCATTGCTTCGGCAGCACTGATATAGTACAAAGTAAAGACCTTGCACGTCATCCGCTCGGGATCGGCCATAATCTTGTCATATTCATCCTTGGTATATACCCTGATGAGATTACCCCTTTGCTCATACCTATAGTTATCACCCAGGATAGCATCCATAACTTCATCGAAGGTAACATTAGTAAGCTGCCTGAACGCCAATAAACCATCGACGTTTGGCGAAGGAACAATGTTTTTCCCGCATATACTGCCTAACAATGCCAGAGCTTTACGTACACCAAAATTCTCCTCACATTTAAATACGGGAATCATCCCATTTTGGAGAACACCTTCCTGGCTGCCACCTGTCTCAACCTGGCTGCTACCTGTCGAAACCTGTGCTACACTTACATTTGCCACAAGATTAGCTTCTGCCAATCCATGGTCGACATCAGCGACCGCAATCGCTGCCATCAGAACCAGCACAATGCTCCATACAAAGAATTTGGCTCTGATTTTGGTCTTACCTTTTGAATTCTTTTTTAGATACATAATTCATCTCCTGTTCTTTTGCGAATAGCGTTTCGCACATTGCTATCAGCTATTTCGCTGTTTCAATTTACTTGTGTCATTTTCAAGGTTATCATCGCTTCCATACATCTGATTACCACTATGTTCTCTTTAATTTCCACTACTTCACATTCATAACTTTCATTTCCATCACGGACGAACATTTTATCTCCGGCCCTTAATACCTTGTCATTTATAAAAGCCATGGAATCTTCGCTCGAAACTATTGCCTCAAGCTTCAAATTATCCGCCACTTTTCTTCTGATTACTTCTTGGTCATCATTTTTTGAAACGATATCTATTTCTTCAACAGCGACTGATTTAAGTCCCCGTCCGCCAACAAAGCTCTGCCAGCCGTCAGAGGCAAAAAAGTCCCTGGTTACCATATCATTGCGTCCTGCGACTCGTGGTAATTCTATAAATGATATTTCTAATTCCGGTTCAGACTGAGTTTCCATAATCAGTTCCGCAATCAATTCTGCTTCAGCAGCCTGCGGGGACGTTTTGGTAAGTACCTTGATCCACATAAAAGCCATTAGCGAAATCAAGCACAACGCTAACACTGCTTTTTTCTTCTCCGCGGCCAAATGGTTAAAAAACCTGTTACCGCCCCGGCTTTTATTTCTCGCTTTTTGCTTCATAATCGTTTTTTGAGCTTATTATCCCTGTCCTACTTTCGACTTATAATAAATAATAGCTCTTGATTCCATACCAATCTGACCGTTAAAATCACTGTCGTTGGAAAGTTTTACCTCCTCGATACGAACCAGCCTGTCCAATCCCTGAAGCTGTCGATAGAATTCAAATATCTGCGTCAATTTACCTTTACATTGCATTTTCACCGGTATGCAGTTTAACTTCTCAGTCTTTATTTCCTTGCGAGGTTCGATCATCTGCTCGCTCAAGTTGTGCTCATTCATCAAATCAGCTATTTTGTGTAAAAATCCACCGATATCACTTTGCTCAGGTATTTTAACCTCATAATTTTTAAGCTCGCCCTGGAGTTCTAACAATTGCTCATTGAGCAGCAACATTTGTTCGTTGTCCGCAGCGCCCTTAGCGATAGTGAGTGCCTGTGCAGATTTTATTTGCCTAATAGCTTTCATTTTACTGCATAGGGGTAGATATCGAAATAACACAAAGCCGCCCATAATTACACCGGCTATTAGACAAATCGTTAGTTGTTTTTTTTCTCTAAAAAGCATCACGCTTTTACCTTTTACTGCTCGCAATAATTTGCCAGATAAGTACTTATCTCAAACTCACTAACCTTTATTTGTTTATTTTTTTCATTCTTTTGAACAGTTTCGTTTGTACTCTCAGAATGAAATGAAGGATTGCCCGCTACGTTTATCACAATGGTTCGTGAAAAAGACGGAACAACCTTACAAAAATATGGAGAGTCCTCTAACATACATATCAAAGCCGCCACATCGCTCGCATCCGCCGCCACTCCACCTATAACAACTCTAAATCGCACATCTCCAAGGGGCACCTGCTCGGGGCTCATCGCTCCCTGGACCGCTCTTACAACATTGCCACCCATCGGTGATAATTTATCCTGCTGGTTGCTCTTAATTTTCTCAGCAATAAAATCTACTTTTCCGAGAACTATCTTCTCATCAATCAAAAAACTCAATTCCGCTAAAACACTTGCAACATCGATTTTTGAATCAATTTCTTCTATAGATTCCGCTTTTTCCTGCAAAGCTCTTAATTCGCTTTTAAGCTCGCCTAATTTAATCGACAGACCTTTCGCCTGCTTCTGTCTGGTTTCCATTTGAGTAAACTGCGCTTCCGCGGTTGAAATCGATTGAGCCGTAATAAAACTCCATACTACCATCAGCACAATTACACCACCTAATGCGATGTATTGCGTACGATAGCTGATCTCGCGACGTTTACCGCTCTTATACCATTCTGGAAGAAAATCGATTTCTTTCATACTCGTATCTCTTCTGATGTTTCGTAATCCACGCTCTCGGTTATTTTCCAGCCCTTTAGACTGAGCCCCACTGCCACCGCCCACTCACAAAGCAATCCTCTCCTGTCACTATCAAAATCCAAATTCCCTCTTTCCATTGACATATCGAATCCTTTTAACGGCTGTGCCACCTCAATCTCAACAGCCAATTGCCTCTTCAAAACATCGAGCAAAATATATTCGTAAGCCCCTCCTCCGGTAAAAAATGCCTGTCCAACCCGTTTTCCCCGAAATGTTACCGTATAATATCTAAGGCAAAGGGATATCTCTCTTGTCAACTCCTCAGCCACCTCACTAACCGCATCAACTATTGCCTGTCGCGTTGTAGCTTCTAATTTCTGTTCGTTGCCGTCAACGGGCTGCTCCGATAAGTCATGATTCGACTTAGGAAAGCTCTTTTCCATTTGAAGTGCTTCCCTCAATGCCTCAGCTTCGCAAATATCAATACCTAATTTCGATGCAATTTCTTCATTAAATCTTTCCCCACCAACCGGTATCTGCTTGACGAAGCTGATTTCTCCACCACGACCAAACACCACAGTCGTAAACTGATTTCCTACATCCACAAAAACAACCGTACGCTCTCTGTCTTCCTGACGCCTTAGTGACCTTTCAAAGCTTCTGAACAATGCGCACGGAATCGTATCTATTGACACTGGCTTAAGCCCGGTTTGCTCAAGCAGCTCTATGTGGCTCTTTATCGTTTCATTAGCTGCCGCAAATAATATCAACTCATTCTTGATCTCGTCACCCTGGTGAACATTACCTGCAATCACATACTGCATTGCGTCTTCATCCGGATCTAATCCAAAACGCTGGACAACTTCTTTCCTTAAAGCCTGTTCTATTGCATCATTCTGAGCCTCGGCCAATCGCAAACTCGTGATCTCCAATCCCTCATTCGGAAGAGCCGAGATAACATTACTTCCATGAAAGCGGCCTTCTGCAAGCATTCTTTGTATAGCCGAAACAATGAATATATTTTTTTCCTGCTCGTCATTTATTCCGTGATCAATGCGAGTTTTCTGAGCTGCAATAACACTTAATTGCTCTCCATTGACGAGTAGTTGAATCATCTTGATAGAATTATTACCTATGTCCAATCCTATCGGCAGCAAGCCTCGACTTTTTAGAGCCCAGCTTAACATTTATATATTTTCCTCCTCAGTAGTTTGTGGCATTCCCTCGCTCACTATAGAATCACGACTTAATTCTTACACAGAAGTAAACTTGCTTTCTCAAAAGCAACAGCTGCAATTCCGCATACTCCCGCGTTGATATTCACTGAATCGAAACATATCCTGTAACAGGCTCTACTGTAATTATTGTGTTCGTGGAGCCCGCTTGCAGGTTTATAACGCCACTGTTCAAAGGACCGGGAGTAACATTGCCGTTATAAGGACTCCCGAGATAATCAAATGTAACTTTGCTGGTTGAATCAAAATCAACACTAACAATATCGACCTTGTTCAACCTGCCGTCATTTTGAAAATCTATTTCGTAATCAAATCCTTTCTTCACAGGATGTTGTAATACATTACCGTTTTGATCTTCTATTCTGTAACTGTCCGCACTGGCATCAAATACCACTGAATAATTCTGAGCTCTACTGATTGCCATACTCTTGGCGTATTCCAGATCCGCCGTCAATATATTTGCCGCAGACCGAATCTGCATACTGGCCGCTGAACTCATCATCGGTATAGCTGTTAATGCCGCTATCGAGATTATCACAACCACAATTAGGAGCTCTACCAAAGTAAAACCTGTGATTCGATCTCGAAATTTATATCCGTAATTATTTTTAATATAGGAACAATCCAGCATTGTCTGTGGATATGTTAAGTTTAACATCCTAACTGCCCTCATCTTTCTATTACAGCACATCATCATCACTTCCCTTTGCTCTTTTTTCGTCCTATTAATGACTTATCTTTACTGGCCAATCTACCGGTCCAAATGAACTACAGTATGTACCAGATTATCCGACCTGCCCAGATCGGCGGAACCATCAGATTAATTCTTCTGGTTTGGGGCTTTCAAGCACAGATAAACCAGCATAAATGTCATCTCCTATACCTTCTGCAGTTAAGGCCAACAGAACTGGTACAATCGTCACAATAGTACGACAGGAATTAACGAAATCTTCCAACCTTTTATAGGGCCGTGATATATAATCGGCATTATTAACATATTTTTGTTTTTTCTTTTCATAGCATATAAAGGCCGATAAGCGTTAGCCGTCAGCGGTTCTCAGTCCACCTTACGCTTTCGTGGAGTTATACTAATCGTCATCACTTACGATATTATTGCCGCCGGCATCAAGTAAGTTACCCGCCCAACTGCGAAGAGAAGTGTTTATTTGGTATTGACGGACAATTCCATTTTCCAAGACGTCAAATGAAATACTCACAAAGCGGCTATATGGCGGGACCACATCAAAACTAAACTGCACATTTATGCATTGAGGTACCAACGATATGTAAGTAACGCTGTAACTGCTCGTTGAGAGCGTTGGAATATCGCTTAAGTTTATTATAGAAACATCGGATAAAGGAAATTCACAAAATCTCAGATAATCACTATCCGTTCCTTTCTCGATATAGACCAATTCATTTATATTGATTTGTCCATCACCATTATTGTCTGCCCGCCAGACAGCTAAATCACTGTTGGGCGTTCCGCATATCAGTTTGCAATGTTTAATCAGCTCTGAAATCCTCAGCGTTGCGAAACGGACCTGCGCCTGTGTCTGGCTCGTGTCATCTGTTGTATCATTTGCTGCTCCAACAGCAAAAGCCAGTGTAGTCACTGCTGCTAATAATATACCGGTAACAATCAAAGCAAGCAACAGCTCAACTAACGTGAAACCTTTTTTGTATCTGATATCTCTCATATAGGATAAACCTTAATACTAAACTATTCTTTCTTATTCACTCATAAGTCTATTTATAATAGCAATTTCCTTGCCACTGTAATAAACTCGAACTGTAATAAGAATAAATTTAGCTACTCCTGTCCCGCTTTCCTGTGAAACATAAACATAATTGCATATCGAATCCCTGCTGAACATCACATAATTTGAGTCTGTAAATACAACACCGCCTGCATCCTTTACCTGGCCCTGAGCTTCGGAAAAAGCTCCATAGGCTGCTACTATCTGATTAAATGGTGTATTAACAATCTCCTGCATCAAATCGCTCGCTAACTTTGCACCTAAGGTTCTGCGCATACCTTCAGCTCTCACAGCCGCCCCACTCGTAAATGGAAGCAGCACACCAGCCGCGGCTATACCTAATACAACCGTTGCTATCATTGCCTCAGCAAGTGTGAAAGCTTTTGCATTCTTCATAACTTCACATCACTTTCTAAAGAGCTGCATGTGCGACGGAATCATCAGCTTGGAATAGTCCGTTCTTTGTATCCATTCTCCATCCGGCTTTATCCACTCCTGCCGGTTCACCATCAAAACGAACTGAATTTAAATTATTAAAAGGATTAACTGGAATTTCATCAACATACGGACCGTACTGTCCTACCTTTGTTGTCAGAGCATTTTTGAAACTCTCGAAAGAATTAACCGGCGGAAGGCAGCTTTCATGCTGAACACAGTACAAATCAAGCTGAGATCGCATCTGATGAAGTCTGTCGATCAAATCGGAAGTCCTGGATTCCTGGGTAGCTTCAGTAAACTTCGGAACAACTGACATAGCAGCCACGCATAACACCACAGCGATGCTTATCACTTCAACATATGACAAACGCTTATTCTCTCTCATAACCTCTCTCCCAATATTATTCAAAAAAGGCTGACCAGCTTTGGCTATTTGCTAAATCTGGTCAGCCTTAAGATTTATATCGTATTCAAGCATTACCTTAGAAGAGTACAATTAGAGATTTATATGGTCAGAGCCAGTAACACCGTCATTATCATAGTTATCGTCAGCATTGATCGCACCGGTGGTTTGGTTATATTCCCAGCCACCAACGTTATCACCAATG
>JAVVFI010000274.1:0-7580 GCA_032250555.1 Sedimentisphaerales bacterium | reverse complement strand
ATCGTTTGGGCAGAGGCTCAAATTTGGGCTGCTGGGGGGAAATTTGTGCCTCTGGGGCCCCGAACGATTTTTCTCGGTCGTCCGAAACGCAGATTGTACCTACGCATTTCCCGGAAGAGCCGTCTTTTCCGAGCTTCCGGCATCAAGTATCCAGCATCGAGAACTTTTCACCCGAAATCCCCATTAATCTCTAATTCTTTGTGCCTTTGTGCCTCTGCTCCTGTGCCCCTCTGGGTGTACTTTTCAGTCAAAAACGCTCACACTAAAAAACAAAAATAAAATATTTCCAAAATTATTATCTCTTTATCCTGCATCGAGTTACAAGAATCCAGCATCGAAAATCGAGACTTTTTTCGACTCAAAAGTGCACACCCGTCTAATTATAGAGGCGCTGCTTTTCTACTATCATTGAATGTTAAAGAAGAAAGGAAAAAACCATCTTGTACGCAGATATAGAATATATCACTAAAAACACTTTTACCCGGCTAAGTCACATAACGATAAATGTTTATGATTTTCATATTATAATGTATTTTTATATAGGGGTAAATTATGCAAAACAAACCCAATTTTCAGGGCCGCAAAATATTGTATTCTCAGTATACACAAAGGTTTGCGAAGAATTTAGACATAAATTAGTCATGAAAAAACAAAGCCAATTTAACCCAAAACAAACCCAATTCAAAGCCAATAAAGCCAAAACAAACCCAATTCAAACCCAATTTCATCTGCTATAATGTCTGAGTTGCTTTTTCGCTTGACTTATCACAGCAGATTGTTAAAGTGGATAAAAAGTCGGCAGTTGCTCCAAAACGTAAAAAACTGCCCATATCAATATAAAAAACCGGCTTTTTTAGACTTTTTAAGACGAGAGGAGATATTATCATGTCAATTAACCGTCGCACGTTTCTCAAAAGCTCAATAGCGTCCGGCCTGGCTTTTTCAGCACCGGCCATACTTCGTGCCCAAACCGCCAGAAAATATCGTACCGCCCTGATCGGCTCAGGCTGGTGGGGAATGAACATCGGCCGCACCGCAATGCAGTCCGGCCAATGCAAAATGGTCGCTATGTGCGATGCCGACCTAAATCAGCTAAACCCGGCAGCGGCGGAAATTGAAAAGCTCACCGGCGACAAGCCCCGCAAGTATCAGGACTTCAGAGAGCTTCTGGACGCCGAGAAGCTGGACATCGCCATCGTAGCAACACCCGACCACTGGCATCCGCTGATTACTATTGCTGCCGTGAAAGCCGGCGCGCATGTTTATGTAGAAAAACCTATCGGCCATACCATCAAGGAAGGCCGCGCAATGGTAAACGCCGCCCGCGCCGCCGGCAAAGTCGTTCAGGTCGGCACGCATAGACGCATCTCTCCCCACAATATTTCAGGATTGGAATTCCTCAAGTCAGGCGAGGCCGGAAAAATCGGCATGGTCAGGGCATTTGTCCATTACGGAGGTGGGCCGGAAGAACCAAGAGCCAATGCACCTGTTCCCGCCGGTATGGATTGGGATATGTGGTGCGGGCCAGGGCCGCTAAGACCGTTTAACACGAAAATACATCCGAAAGGCTTCCGTCAATTCCTCGATTACGGCAACGGCACATTAGGCGACTGGGGCGTACACTGGATGGACCAAATCCTCTGGTGGACTGAAGAAAAATATCCGAAGCAGGTCTTCTCCACAGGCGGCCGTCCCATCAAAGGCCCGCCTATAAATGATTCAAGAGGCCAGACAACCGACTCTCCCGACCACCAGGTCGCCAGCTTCCAATTCGAGGGCTTCACCGCAACCTGGGAGCATAGACAATTCGCCGGTAATAACGCTGAAAAAGGCGAAAGCGTCGGCTGCTACTTCTACGGCACCAAGGGCACCTTCCACATGGCATGGCGTGACGGCTGGACATTCTACCCATCGGCTAAAGGACAAAAGGTCATCAATGAAAAACCAAAACTGCACGACCCGGATAAGCAGAACATCCCCGAACTGTGGGCTGATTTCCTCAAGGCCATTCAAACCGGCTCAACCCCCGTCTGCGATATCGAAGAAATACATCGTTCCACCAACATGAGCCTGCTGGGTATGCTCTCTCTAAAGCTCGGCCGAAGCGTCGAGTGGGACGGCGAAAAGGAAATAATCGTCGGTGACTACGAAGCCAACAAACTCCTCAGCCGCGAATATCGTAAACCCTGGGTCTATCCGGAAATTTAATTGCGAAAATCCCAATATAGCAATTATGGAATAAACTTATATTGTTGTTTAGCGTATTTATGTATATAATAAGGAGCGAGATTTTGGGCTATATATCCTGTTCTTTTGGAATTGGATTTAGATATAATTAGCCAAATTATTGCGAGTTCTCAGTTTATCATGAAATTTTTAAAAGTTTTACTGAATTTTATGAAATCCCAAAAGGTCCTATATATAGTGGTTTCCAAGGTTTAAAACACTATATATATTTAATTATTGGTTTTTTATATTAATATTTGAGTTCATAGTTTGTTTTTATTATATTTAATATTTGCATTGACACACTAGAATAGTTAAGTTATAATTAAACTTCTACGGAGTATATGACGAATAAGGATGTGATAGATTTTAGTAATGACCCGTTAGTTAAGGGACCGTGCGCTATTGTCGCTTATGCCAGTCGTTTGAATGGAAGTAGGCCCGCAAGGGATTATATTGAAAATCTACAGCAATCAGATCAAGCAATACTAACAAGGTCTTTTAGGCAACTTGCATTTACTGGAAAAATTTGGAATAAGGAACGATTCAGAAAACTACGTGGGAAAATATGGGAATTCAAAACCCACCCTAAAGCTCGTGTGTTGTGTTTTCAGTTAGGTAAAACATGGTTTCTTACGCATGGATTTAACAAAGAAACTGGAAATACACCTCCGAGACAAATTGTACGTGCCGAAGAAATAATGAATGAACATGTTTCATTATAGTCATAAAAACTAAATCGGAGACTCTGTTATGGCCAAGACATTTATTGAAAAACTCATGTCTGACGACGAAGGTAGAAAACTGTACTTTCGTGAAGATTTAATATTTGAAATCACAGAGACTATCTGCAAAGTCATGGATGAGAAGGGGATTAGCAAAGCAAAACTATCGAGAATAGCAGGCGTAAGCAAAAGTAATATCACGCAGCTTTTAAGTGGCGACCACAATATGCGGCTTTCAACTGTAGCAGATCTTCTGTATGCACTTGATTCAAAAATGACTGTTTCTGCCGTACCACTCGATATTGATAACATAATCGAAAGCATCACCTTTAATCAATGGGCTCCAGTTGTAGAGATGACAATAAAACAATCTGAATATCGAGAAATTAATGAAGAGGAGCAAAAGGAATTATATCAGGCAGCTTAAATCATGGCAAAAAAAAAGGTAAAAAACAAAGTTTTTAAAAGTGAAAATAAGGTTCCTGAGGGTTTGTTGGTTTCTGACCGAGTACAGTTGAAAGATGTTCGGTTAATAAGCTGTAAATGTGATCAAATACCAGAAGCTACATTGGGCAAGAAAGCGTATGAAATCAACTATTCAACTGAAGTACAAGTAGACAAGAAAAATGGCTATGTTATAGTCACGGCCAAATTCCACTTTGAGGCTTTTTCTGAAAGTAAAACTCAAAAACCGGTTATTTTAATGGATGCTTCTTTTCTTTTAGCTTACAAAATAGAAAACTTTGAAGGATTGACTCAAAAAGGATTCGAGCAATTTGCTAATATTAATGGAATTTATAATGCTTGGCCATATTGGCGGGAATTTGTGCAAAATATTATTGCTCGAATGGGATTACCTTCGTTGACCATTCCTGTTTTCAGAATTGTACAATCACCTACAAAGAAAAGTATCAAGAAGAAAGTAGTAAGGAAGAAAACTAAATCAAAAAAATAAGCTCTTGCTTGAAAAGTAAATACGGGGGCGAATGGCTTCGACCGGATGATGGACGGACAAGTCGCATGCCCAGGACGCCGGTTGGCCTGGCTAATCATTCCGGCACCTAATTTTTAAGCGACAACACACAGTTGCGCATGGCTGCCTAAATTGGCCGCCCGTCCTGCCTGATTTTGCCTGTGGATTGGGTAAGGGCGTCACTAAGCAGGCTGGCTGAACCGGTTGTTCGGGCCGGTAAAGCGAGACCTAACCGAAATAGCTGAGCTAAGAGCCTGTCGTTTTGGCGCTTGGCAAGGTGAAGGATACAATATAGCGACTAAGCATGTAGAAGCTTGCCTTGAAACATCTCGGGACGGGGGTTCGAATCCCCCCGCCTCCATTTTTTGCCTATATCTATGTGCATATATACAAAGTAGATACAACTATATTTCCAATTCTTTCATAATGGTAGTGCACATATATGGCACTTTTTTTCTCTCAAAAGATACCGCTTAGACCTGCAAAATAGGCCAATTTTGCGTTTAACTTACAAATGAAAGCAAGGATGGGGGCATTTTACCTCCCGCCCGAATTGACCTGCTACAATCATCATCAGATGCAATTGCTGCTCTTAGTGACAAGGTTTGTGTAATATTGGATGAAGCTATTGCAAGGACAAAGGCTAATCGCCGCAGTACAGTTAAGCCAAAAGACTTTTAAGCATTAATTGTCTATATTGAAAAAATCAGCATCAATACGACCTTTAGCCATTCAAGGTTATCGGTATACACTTTTACGGTTGTCTTTACCGGTATTTATTCCATCATATTGTGTTCGGAGTTTTCTGAGACTTCATAAGTCTTTTGGAAACACGGATGTTCCCTTTAGAGTTGGTGTAAAATTTTAGCATGAGTTCTATCTGAGCGCATGCGGTTTATGCGATTAAGTTACTCTTCAAGAAGTGACTCAGGGCTACAGCTCTGTCTCTCTCCAACAAAACGATTCCCAGCTATCATAGGTAAGGGTGGTTTGAGGATGTGTGGTTTTCGAGGGTATGGGCTATACCTTCTTTTTTTACCAATAGGGGCATTGAAACGGGCAAACTTTTCAAGTAAAATGTCATAGTACAGTGTGTAGGAGCACTGTTTATGAAGACATAGGGAAATCTCAGATCATGAAACGTTTCAGTCGTCGTTTGTTCCTGGAAGAGATCCTGTTGACCGCAATGAAGCACACAGAACGCGGCACGCAGAACGAGAATGAGATCTGATGGGCGAGAAGAAAGGGAAAAATATCTTGAAGACCTGTGTGTATATTTTGACCATGCTCGCAGCTTCGGCGGCTCTCCCACCAGGGACGACTTGCGCCGTTGCAAAAGCTCCTTATTCACCAAGTCCTGTCGTTACCGGCGATGCATGGTACCCCCGGTCAACCGATGTGCACCCGACCGATACAGCTAAGTCACACATCGAGCAAATCATCGTCCTGACCGGTGGGACACACAAGTATACGGTCTTCCAGAGCGGCACGATGGATGGCCGCAATTGCCGGTCTCCCATGGGCTGCGGGATAGCGAGGGAAGGGTCCTTCCTACAGACCTGGGAATCTAACCGCTCGGTTCGGATGGAGAACATCGGCGACGTGGACCTGGTCAATCCTTGGCTCTCCAACGGACACAACAACTTCCGCAGCGTCGAAGAAATCGTTTCCTCCGCCGTCTCGCCTGGCATGACGGACGCGGAGAAGGCCTTTGCTCTCTGGTTCCAGGAAATCCTATATCGTCACCATTCCCCAGGCGACAACAATGAGCTGGGCGATCCCGTAAAGGTCTTCAACGTCTATGGGTACAACACATGCGGCAACGACTCTATATGCTTGGCTACACTATGGCGTAAGGCCGGACTTAAAGCGGCGCCGGCACGGGCCCTCGGCCACTGCATCTCCCAGGTCTTCTATGACGGTGGCTGGCACTTCTATGATGGCGACATGCACTCCGTTTACCTTCTGCGGGACAACCAAACCGTGGCTGGCGAACAGGATATTGTGCGTGACCACGACCTGATCAAGCGGACCCACTCCAAGGGAATCCTGTTCCCGGATACATGGTGGTCGGATCCTGAAATGTGCTCGATGTACTTCTATGAGGGGCCGGTCGCAGGCGAGCGTTCCGGCAAGTCAGATACCACGATGAACATGGTCCTGCGTCCCGGCGAAGCGCTAACTTGGCGCTGGGGGCAGCTCCGCCCGCTCAAGTATCATGGGATGCAGCAAGTGACTCCAACGTACGAAGACACGATCTATAACGGCCTGTGGGAGTATCGTCCGGATTTCTCCAAGACCGTGTGGCGTAAAGGGGCTTTGTTTATGGAAAATATCATGATGAAGCCGGATGGCCTGGCTGCCAACAAGGGCAAGATCGGCACAATCGTCTGGTCGATGCGCAGCCCGTACCTCTTCGTGGGAGGTCGACTCGATGTGGAGGGGGCGGGGGTCCAGTTCTTAATTTGCCAGGACGGCAAGACCTGGAGGCCCGTGAAAGACAACCTTGATAAGTTCTTTCCTGTTGTCGGTCCGGCTTGCTACGAGTACCAGCTCAAGTGCCAGTTGGAAGGACCATCTCGACTTCGGCGATTGGATATCATCAACGATGTACAGATGGCTCCTTTGGCTCTGCCGGAAATGATAGTAGGTGAGAACGTTTTCACATACTGCGACCAGTCCACAGAGGACCGGAGAGTGCGGATCACTCATAACTGGGTCGAGCGGTCAGCCTCAAGACCGCCAACGGCGCCAGTCGGTGCTGTTTGGCCACCCGACTGTGGCGAGGCGAACGGTACGGACGTCGTCTTTCAGTGGGCAGCTTCTCGCGACCCTGACGGGGATATAATTGCCGACTACCAGTTTGAACTGTCCGCCCGCGCCGAGATGAAGTATCCACTCTCGATGAGCTTCTACAAGCTCATCTCTCGGACCGCCGACGCCAATAAGGAAACGGACAAAACCACCGGTAAGGAGAGAATCACAGTCAAGTCCCAATATACCTTACCCCAGCCGGGCCTGCTGACGCCAGACCGCACGTACTATTGGCACGTTCGGGCCCAGGACGACAAGGGTGTGTGGGGGCCATGGAGCAAGACCTGGAGCTTCACCGCCCGTGGCCCTTCGTACCCCCCACTGGATGTGACCGTAGAATACGACCAGACGAAGTGCATGGGCACTCTTCACTGGAAAGCAAATCCGGTGGGCCGTGCCCCCATCAAGTACCGGATCTACGGCAGTGATGAAAAAGGCTTCACGATAGCCGACCAGAGGCACCAGGGCGTAGTGGGCGTGACCAAAGAGGAGATGGCTGACTGGAATCCGTGGTTCCCTGCGAACTTTATCGCTGAAACCACAGCAACAGAACTAGCGCATGTTTGTCACTTGGAGGGTGACTTTTGAGGTCGGATCGGTGTTTTTGAACTGATAAACAAGGTTTTTGTCTTAAGCTGCGATTATTGTAGTGGCAATATTTTATCGTTTCTACACTTTATTATCTTGCATTGACGCCTTTTTCTTTTAGAATATCCACAGTTATAGTAATGGCAATGTATTGTGTATTCATTCAGGAGCTTACAAAGGCATGTTTGCACGCATCTCTAAGATCAAGCAAGGCAAGAACACCTATCGGTATCTGCGGATCGTGGAGGCTTACC
>JAVVFI010000273.1:5510-7587 GCA_032250555.1 Sedimentisphaerales bacterium | reverse complement strand
AGGGTCACCGCCCGCATGCCGTTGAAACGGGCGATTCGTGCCCATCCTTTTTCTATTTTCCATGTAACTACCGCCCTTAACGGCACCTGGTTTCCATCGGTAAGAACAAGACTGAAATTCTCAATGTCGTTCAGATCATTCCGATCCGTCGCGGCCAAACGAACCTCTATCTCATAAGACTCCGGCCCGATCTGGATCTCATCGGCCTCAAGTCCCTGGAATGCCGCCCGCAACTGGTGCGTGACATCGGCCGCGTCGATCCCGATACCATAAGCATCTTCCCGCATCCGCATGCGGATCTCGGGCTTGCCTGTCCTGAGATCGTCAGCCAGGCTCACAACGCCTTCAAATTGGCCGAACCAGTCTTTCAATTCCGTCACGGCTCTTTTCATTTCATCCAGATCTTTTCCCCGTAGACGCATTTCAATAGGGCGGCCACCCGGTCCGAATCCCGGCTCGCTTAGGGTGAGGCTGAGCACATCAGGCAGATTGCCGATTTCTTTGCGCCAGGCAGCCAAATAAGCTTCAATCGTACCGGATCGTTTTTCTGCGGTTAGCAGATCCACCGTGATGGTGGCCACATGGGGCCCGTTTTCAAAGGCTTCCGTATTCAGGTTATATTGGACATATGCGTTTCGTACCAGGTCCTGTTTGTCGGGCTGATCAGACTTGAAACGTTGATTGGTCCGTTCCAGTGCGGCTAAAATATTCGTGACTGTCTCTTCGGTTCGCGAAAGCGGTGTCCCCTGGGGCATCAGCAGACGCGCCATTACAACGTCACCCTCAAGGTCGGGAAATCCCTGAAACTTTATCTTACCAGATGCAACCATGCCCAAGGAAATGATGAATACTCCTATCAGGGATGTCAGAAAAAGGTAGCGCCGTTTGAGCAGCACCTCAACGGTACCGCCCACAAGGCGGTCCCGCATCCAGTTGAAGAATGCATCAAAATGCCGTCTGAAACGGTTTGTCCTATTCAGGTCAAATCCGTGCATGGCGTGATTGATGTGGGCTGGAAGAATCCAAAAGGCCTCGATCAGGCTCACACCTAAGACCAGAATCAACATCATTGGAACCACCCTGAGGACTCTGCCGATTTGCCCTCCGATAAACGCCAGAGGACCTAAAATACAAATAGTCGTAAGAAAGGAAGATATGACGCCTCCAGCCACTTCTTTAGTACCGTCTACCACAGCAGCAACAGGTGATTTCCCTCGCTGCCGGTGGACAATGATGTTTTCTGCGATGACAATCGCGTCATCCATCAGCAAGCCGAGGGCCATCAAAAGGCCGACCATGGTAAACATGTTGATACTGAGACCTAAATGAGGGACAAGAATGAAGGCACCAAGAAAAGAAACCGGCAGGCCCATGGCCACCCAAAAGGAGATGCGAACATTGAAAAACAGCCACATAGTGGCAAATACCAACAACAGCCCCTGGATGCCGTTGGTGATGAGCATATTGAGACGGTCTTTCAGAATATTTGTCTCGTCTTGTGTTATCGTCAATTCCATCTGTGGGTAACGCTCACGTTCTTCTTTCACAAAAGTTTTCACTTTCTGAGCCGCCCGGATCGCATCCTGTGTTTTTGATTTTTCAATTTTCAGAAGCGCACTTCGCCTGCCGTCTTTCGTTATCTTTTCTTCATCGAGTTCAAAAAGATCTTCGACTTTCGCAATATCGCCCAAGCGAATTTCTCCGCCTTCCGGCGTGGCCAGTATAATGAGATTCTCCAAGGCCGCTGGTGTGCGGCGCTGATCGACGAAACGAAGCAGGATATCTCTTTCGCGAGTTTCGATCGTGCCCAGGGGAATATCCCTGCTTTGAGCGGCGATGCGCGCCGCCACCCTGGAAACGCTGAGTCCTATTCGACGCAGCGCCGCATCAGAAAGGGAAACGCGTAACTGATGATCGGAAAATCCCTTGATGTTGATTAGCGAAACTCCAGCTTCCTGCAACCGGTCCTTCAGATCTTCGCAATAGGCCTTAAGATCCGGAACGTTCATGGGGCCCGAGACAATCAAAGACAATACGGAATCGGTCCTTGCGAGTTCAGAAATGACCGGACGTTCCA
>JAVVFI010000273.1:0-5500 GCA_032250555.1 Sedimentisphaerales bacterium | reverse complement strand
GGCAGCAGCTCACACTTACCCTGCGGGTTGCCCATCGCCACGATGAGCAGTGATGGCAGCCTCTTACCGGAGAGCATGGTGCGTTCCTGGATGAGAGTGAGGCAGGCGTTGAGTGTCTGGATATTGCCGTTGGTACTCATTTCCACGATAATCGAGGCAAATCCCTCTCGGGCGTCAGAGCGAACTTCATTGACAAAATCGACTCCGTCAATGGCGTCCTCCACCCTTCGGCAGACGACCTCTTCGGTCTCCAGGGCTGTGGCCCCGGGATAGGGGAT
Organism: Sedimentisphaerales bacterium; assembly: GCA_032250555.1. Taxonomy (GTDB): domain Bacteria; phylum Planctomycetota; class Phycisphaerae; order Sedimentisphaerales; family Anaerobacaceae; genus NIOZ-UU13. The sequence continues at coordinate 5,222 of JAVVFI010000273.1, read as the reverse complement.
GCGTATCTCAACCTCGGTCGGCACAAAATCGGGTTGAGTTTCCCGCAGAATGCGCGGCGTGGTTAGAGCGCCGACAATAAGAAATGTGGCCATCAACAAATTAGCAGCAGTAGGATGTCGAGCAAAAAAACGAATCACTGTTTTGTCCTCTTTCCCTGGCTTAAGGCCGATAAATATTGTTCTAAACTTTTATCCACCACAGGCAGGACTTTCATGCCTATGATGGCCGGTGTGGGATCGGAGACCACAATCATTTGCCCACCTGATAGGCCGGATTTGATGACAACAAATTCCGATTGAGCAAAATCCAGAACCACTTGCTTGGTTTGCAATCGATCTTTTTGGTCTATGACGAATACTTGGTCGTCGTGAACAGCAGACCTGGGAACAACCACGCTTGCTGCTCTTGCAGGGCCCTGGAGTTCCACCCGGCAGAACATACCGGACGTTAAAGGCGGACGCACACCGGGTACAGCTTTTTCGTATGTACGGTCAACGGTGACCAATACCCTCATTTCCCGGGTTTTTAGATCCACCGTCTCACGGAATCTATCGATTTGGGCTTCCCATTCCGCTGACCAGTCCCCGCTCTGCAGACTGACATAGGCATATACATCCTCGAATAGCTGTTTGAATGCGTCTGTCTTCAAACCCAGTTGAAATCGCCCGCGCGTCTCTTCACTCAAGAGATTTCGTAATTGTTCGATTTGAAACCGGGCCTCGACCTCGGTGACGTCAGTGCCGTGGGCTTTGAAAAGCCGTTGACCGGTCTGTACAAACTGGCCGGCCTCGATATTGACTTCGCTGAGTCGACAATCGTATGGAGATGAGATGGTCGTCTTGGTCAGATCAATTCGCGATTGTTTAAGATTTGATTGGTGTGCGGCAAGGACCGCGTTCAAAGCCCTTCGCTTCGTGGGAATCAACGCTAGGGTATTTTCCAACTGCTGAACAATCTGTTTTTGCTGAAGGACAGCTCTTTCTTCGCGGTCCACTTCATCCGGCGAGATGGCAGCGTCCTCCAGTGCCCCAACCTTTCGTTCGAGCGACTTTTGAGCCAGCTCCAAAGATCTTTTTTCAATCTCGAGCAGTTTCTTGGTGTTATTATCATCATCGGAAAGTTCTTTGATTTTGGCCAGACTTTCTTCAACACTTGCCTCCAGACGGGCTATAATTAGTTCGTATTCCGTGGAATCTATTTGGATCAATACGCTTTTTGCATCTATAAGTTCCCCGGATTTCAAGCGAGGATGTATGGATGAAATCCGGCCCTTGACCTCTGCAACCGCCTCCCATATCCGTCTGGGTTCGGCCAGTCCATAGCCAACAGCACGAGGAATTAAGTTTACAGATGGCGCCTCAATGACCCGCAGCGTCCTTATAGATTCCTGCTCTTGTTTTCGTACGGGCCCGGGCTTATGTTTGACCATGTAGATGACGGCTATCAGTGCCAATGCAATCGGTAGGCAGATAAGTGCCCACTTAGCAAATTTCTTGACAGTCTTTTTCATAACAACACCGGTTCTAAACCATATTCCCTGTTACTGTAATACTCTGAACGAGTTTAGTGTTCATGGGCTGATGTCTTGTCATTACCGGATGAAGCCTCAGACGATGTCGGTCCATGACCATGTTCGATTCCTGTGATAACTTTGTGCAGAGCTTCCATATAATGTGTGAACTCGACATATGCCCGAACATAGGCTCGGCCCGCCTCAACGTTATGGTCCACGTGTTTCTTACTTTCAAGTGCAGTTTGAAAACGCTGCCGAATCTCGTGCTCGATTCGCTGTGTGATCTTTTTAACCAGCTCGTCTATGTTCTTTTGCTCAAGGGCCTTATCCGATGCGGCAATGACCGGTTCGACTTTGCCGGCCGGCTTCAAGCCTGTATAAGGGGCACCTTCTCCGGCCCGATGGATTCGTACCAAAGACTCGAAAAAATACTTTTCTGACAGGCTTTTGGCTGGCTCTCCCTGGCGGCGGACAGTCAGTACCTTCTGGAAAAGATCTTTGATTTCCTGTTCGTGCTTTGGTAGAACCCACTTAAGGACTTTTGTTACATCTCCAGTCGCCAACGCGGTTTGAGCATCCTTAACAACCGGACCGTCCATAGTGTCGCAATGAGCATCTGCCTGAGGTGTGCCGATCATCAACAGACTTAAAATTACAAGCATAAATAATATTCTTCTGAGGTTCATGGTAGTCTCCTTTCAAATAAAAAATTTTATTCTGATGCTGCTGCAATCATTAATCGCAGCGACTTACAAAGGGCAGCCCCTTCTTTCTCTAAGTCAAAAGCATAACCGCTCAACCGCCACCGGGTGACAACAAATCGCAGCGAACCCATAATCACTCGGGCCAAATCCTTCGCTGGAACATCCTGACGGCACTCCGCGCGTCCCTTCTTTGATCGCAGCAGTCTCAGTATGTGATTCTGAACCGTATCCATGATGCGGGAAACATGCTCAGACAACCGTGGATCATGACGGAACATCTCTTCTGAAAAGACCACTGACGCCATAGCCGGTTGTGCTGCAAAGTTATGAAAAACACTAGTGTATATCATTTGGATTTGGTCTAAAATACTGTTTTCACTATTCAAGTTCTGCGAAAAAAGACTATATATATTAGCTTCCAAGCGATTGAGAATTGCGACGAGTATGTCCATCTTGCATTTAAAATGACGATACAACGCCGGTTCAGTAACGCCTACAGCTTCTGCCAGATTCTTGATGGTCAGAGCTGAGATTCCACCTCCTGAGAGGAGCTTTATTGCTACATCTACAATTTGTTCACATCTCGGGGTCATGGCTTTAACTTTCATTTGAATATTTCCAAAGCTCAGTCATTCAGTTAGTTAATATTAACTAACTTTCTTGTTATACGGAATTAAGGGGTATAGGGTTCACAAGTTTTTCAAAAAAATATTCCGACTGACTTCTATGGAAATAGTAACCTATTGGCTGGGCTTGATTGATGATGTTCGGATGTACAAACGAGTAGTAATCTTTGGGGAAATTGGAGTACTGATACATAAAAAAACATCAGGATAAAAACAGCAATATAGTTAAAAAAAGCTGGCATCTTGAAAGAGCTGTCAGACTATTACCCTCAAAAAAGAATTACATGATTGGTATGGTTAATTCCAACCATATACTTAATCCGATAGAATTAAAAAATTTCCGAGAAATATCTTAATTCATGAAGATAATTCACATATTTTAGGACTCGATACAGGCAAAATCAGTATTTGAAGTGACAAAATGGATTTATGCTATCACCCGAAAAACAGGGTGTTTTTTAGCTTTTGAAAGAAGTGGCTTTTCGAATAATTCTTATATTTCGTTGGATATACATATGGACCGATCTTCCAACTTTAAAATATAGAGTTTCGATGTATTGAATAAGCTGCCTGTGCTGTAATGTTTCTGATGCTTTTGACTTCAGATTAAAACTGTTTGTGAGAAAAATGCTTAGCGTATCAGGGAATCGAATTGTAGGAATACATATCATTTAGTATAACCTTATGGTGTTGGCTCTTAAATCAGTAATAGCTCGTAAAGACGATGGCTTATGAATCCATTGAAAGGAGGACCTCAATGAATGACCGTAACGGATTTACGTTGATTGAGCTGCTGGTAGTGGTAGCGATAATCGCTTTATTGATGGCCATCCTTATGCCGGCATTGCGAAAAGCGAAAGAACAGGGCCAATCTGCGGCCTGCCAGGGAAATTTAAAAGGTTTCACGTTTGCCGTGCAAATGTACTCACAGGATTATGATGATGGATTCCCGGGACCGAGAAGTTGTTACTTTCGCTCAAACGAGCTTTTTCCGGGGGACGTCAGCACTCATCGTCGCTGGTGTAATGAAGATGTTAATCTGAGATACCACCCGGAATATGGCAGTACCTTCTTCTCATATTTGTCCAATGTCCGCTCGCTTGCCTGCCCAACCTTCCGACGTTTGGCGAAATCCGGCTATAATCAAAACGACTTTGACAACGACATCGCTACTGGTGTGACAAACTATAATCCCTGGATGAACTACTCTCAGAATGCATATTTAGGCCCTAAAGACAGCCCCTGCAATCCGCTTGTACACAAGCTAATGAATATCGGAGACCCGGCCAACACATTTACATTTGCAGACGAGGGGCCTTTTGTTGAGACGGGTTTTAACACCCAGGGCCTGAATGATACTGCGCTGTTTCCTGTTTGGCCGTCGAGCGAGGCGCCGATTTTGGTCGAGAAAATGGGCAGCGCATGGAATGTTAAACCCGGCCCTGAAGGTATTGGCACATTTGTTGATATCATCGCAGGATTCCATAACGCCCCCAGCGGAAATCGTATCGCCGGTAAAGGAAACTGCGCATTCGCAGATGGTCACGTTGCACCGGCATCCAGGATGGATAGCTTTCCCCTGGCCTGGCCAAAGTGAGATTATGCCGCATTAGCGGTTACAAAGAGCCCCATTTGAGCTGGTGACAAAGACAGGATTACTGATTTCTGTAAGATTTTTATTTAGTAGGGAAGACTGTGAACATATTGTGCACCAGTAGCCTAAATAGTCTCCACTACTAAAACAGCACCATCAAAACCGGCATCCCCAAATGCATAAGAACCATTTAGAGGACCTGTGAGCATAAAGGTAACATAGTTATCGAGCAAATCTTGCGACCAGTCGTGCTGGGTAACATCAACATCAGTTGTTATCCATGTCCAGCCGTCATGATTGAAATTGATTACAGATATCAGTTCGGTTACCACTTTAGGATTATAATAGTCCGGATCGTGAGGCCATGAGAAAGCCCAGCTGTCATCCGGATCGTACCATAAAGTTCTTTGGGTGGTGGCGTTATCGACATAGTCCCGCATACGGACAGTGAAGGTTGCCGATATAATCTGTTCCGAATCGGGTATTTCGCTAATATCGAAACAGAACCAGGTCTGTTCGTTACCTATCTGAGCTATTGTATCTGCACGGTCACCCACTGGATTTGGCCCAACCCAATCAGCTAATTGAGGCTGGGAGAACTGGAACGCTTCTATCGAGTAGGTTTTAGGAACACCGGGAGGCGTAGTACCGGAACCCTCAACTAAGATATCATCGAAATAACTGCTCGAATTGCCCCAGCTATACAATGCTATAGTCCCGGATGAAAAGGTGCTGTCGTTTACTGAGAACACCGGGCTGCCGTCTATGGATACCTGCAAAGAGC
>JAVVFI010000272.1:0-7629 GCA_032250555.1 Sedimentisphaerales bacterium | reverse complement strand
TCCAGACTTTCGCAAAAATGGCGGCGAAAAACCAAACACCAACGACGCCGAATGTTCCTCATATTATGGCTTTGAACTACCAATGTGAAAAGCTGCTTAAAGAGGGTATGGACAATGTCTGGGAAAGGCATAAAGAAATGGCTGAATTTGTACGGGCATGGGCGAAGGAAAAATACGACCTCTTCTGCGATGAAAAGTACGCATCAGATACACTTACAACGGTCAAGAATACCAAAGGTATCAACGTTGCCGAAACTATCAGTAAAATACAGCAAAAGCACAATACGATTTTCGGAAACGGGTACGGCAAGCTCAAAGAAGAAACCTTCCGAATCGCTCACATGGGCGATATTACCATCGACGATTTGAAGGAGCTTCTCGGCTGGATTGATGAGGAAGCCTCTTAAATTCGCTATCAAACTCTACGAGCGTTCAGCTCCCGGGCCCTACCACCCGGGGGCTTTTTTGTATCTGCCCTGAAAGACTGCAATCATGATGTCATATGATAGGTGAATTCAAGCACCTTAGGATTTGCGAGCTTTCGGTAATCAACCATATCCATCCGTATCGCTTTGTCATGCGTGCCGGCCTGAAATGTTATATGGTCGTCCTTTTCCAAAGACTTGTCCATAATAGTAGGCAAGTCATACAGATTGCCGAATGGCGGCTCTGCTCCCAGCTCACAATCGTCAAATATAGCGCCGATTTCCTCTTCCCGGGCCAGCTCAACAGATTCAGCACCAATTTGGCTTTTCAAGGCAGCTAAATCAATCTTGCAACACGCTGAGAGCACGCACATAATGTATTTACCGTCGGCTTTGACGATGACCGGTTTTGCTACGTATTTTCCCGGTTCGTGCTCTGCAGCGGCCATCTGCTGCGCCGTAAAAGCAGGTGAGTGTTCGGTAATCCCGTAATTAACCGCCGACTTGTCCAAAAGTTCTATCACTCGCATGTTAAACCTCCTGAAAACTATTACCGGCTGATGTGTTTATTAACTAATATTTATCTAATCACCTTTCTACTACTAATCAAGGAAAAAAACAGATAATTTTTAACTGGAGGATGGATAAGGAAATTCAAGATCAGAATGCAGAAAAAGGTGAATTTTAAATATGGCACCACGGCGTGAATTACGCCGCGGCGCCATATTTTAAATCATAACTACTCGTAAATATGCGTAGATTCCGTTTCTTCAACCGGACGCGTAAGCTGGTCAACATTCATGACGGCTTTGAAGCGTACATCTCCGGGTTTTACTGCTGCCACGACCACACGCCAGGCAGCTCGGGCCTTCGGCTCAAGACTGCTTAATGGGTAGAACTTCACCATCTGTCCTTCTAATGAACCGGCAGTTGCTCCCGCAGAGGAAACATATTGAACATTACCTTCCAAAAGACAATTGATGCGGATATTGGTGGCAGCAGCAGAGCCCTGGTTCGTAACACTGATGACGTATGTCGTTTGTGTGCCGACTTTGACCGGGTCTTCGACGTCAACAACTTCCAGCGACACTGCGGAAATCCCCGTTACCATAGTCTGGACAGAAGCAGTAACAGCCTCGGAACAGTATGCAGTTACAGTTGCGTCATTTGCTTGCATACCAGGCTCCGTGGGGATATAGGAAACACGAACTTTTTTAATGCTATTCGGGGCGAGAGTACCGAACTCCCAAATCAATTTTGAGCCGGAAAGCTTTGCGCCCTCATCTGCTTCTATAGAGGTAGCCCCAAACGGTACGGTATCTTCTACAATAGTATTTTTCGCCGGTATATCCGACTTATTAGCAACTGTTATTTCGTAAGTTGCCTTTCGACCGAGGTAATGTTTTATCGGGCCGTTGTTTTCAATTGTCAGTATCGGCAGACTTACAACCGTATTAGTTTCCGCGGATTCCGCTCTCAGGCCTGTTGACGAGGTGGCCACTGCTTTGCTGGCATATCTGCCAACTTTGGCCGCTCGCAGTTCAGCCGAGAATTGCCGCGACTGACCTTCGGCCAGTGTGCCTACATCCAAAACTAACTTGCTCTTGCCGTCAGTTGTCCGAAGCCCGAGGGGAAGATCTTCAACGATTTTGACGTCTTGTGCAGAACCCGTTCCTGAATTGGTCACCACAAATACAACCGGAATCGCCTCACAAAGCAAAGCCTCATCCGGGGCTACCCTGGCCAACTCTAACCTGGGTTGAACGATTCTTATGGGAACACAAGCCGGGATTATGGGTGTAATAACAGTTGTGCAATGTTCAAGAGATTCGGCGTTCGAAGCGATGCCGGTAACTGTAATTCGCTTACTGGCTTTCGGTCCAAGTGATTTAATCTCCCAGACAAGTTTGTCCACGTCTTTTCTCGCCGCGGGATTTGACCTTGTGAATTGGAAACCACGTGAAAGCTCTTCGTTTATCACAATATCTGTAAGTACTGTTTCCGTCAGGTTTGTAACTGCGATGAAATAATCAAATGACCTGTTTAGTTCGACTTCTCTGGGCACGGTCTTGTCCAATCGAACAATCCCGCATTCCGGCCATGGATAGGTTTTCGAAATCATGGCCATGTCGGACTGACTAAGAACTACCAGTTGCCTGCCCTCGCTGGAAGCAGGCCCATCTGACCGAACTGGCACTCCCCCCACCGGAGCCGGCACCGCATTTATTGGAGCTATAGCTATGGGTTCGTGGCTGCTATCCCAAAAGAACTTTTCAGGCTGTTTTGATTCCGGCTCGGCCTCCTTCGGCTTAAAGAAACTCTTCATGCTCTCACAGCCTAAGGAGCTAAAAACCAGCAAAACGAGCGAGATAGTCAGGATTTTTTTCATCGTATATTCCCTTTCACACCTTCAGGTATAAAAAACGGGTAGAAAATCATTAAGCAGGATTTCCTTTCCACGTTTTAATACCGCACAATTTCCGTTAATATATCGGTACAAGCCTTCGCTAAGTTAACCCAAAAAACGAATTATGGCTCGTTGCAAAGGCACTCAAGCTCATCTATATGTACCGATAATAACCGAAGTCTGCACATCCTTATGAACACTTCAGGCGCACATTACATCAATTCTATGCCGTTACAGGACCTATAAAAAGCAAACTAAAAGGAAATGCACACCCTTCTCCTTTCAGCGCTAGCCAGGCCGCTAAATATAAAATAATTATACACCTTTTTAGCCTGCGAATCAAGGAAAAAATGGCAGTTTAACTTCATTGACTTAGCTTTGGAAAAATACAATTATCGGCTCTCCGAGCATAAATGACTGATCTGCACGCATTCAATGGGGCCGGAGAAACTGGAACAGAAGGCCAACACTGTCAAAATTGGTTCTGCACAAAGGTAAGAAAAAAACAGGTTACCCGCCTAAACAATCCGAGGCCACACAGAATACAATAACAAAACAGACTTTACCTGTTTACACTCGCACTCTTTATTCCGCCACAGCATTTCTTGTATTTTCTGCCACTACCACAGGGACAAGGGGCGTTGCGGCCGATTTTGGGCGACTGCTCTACTATAGGCACCGGAGGTGATAGGCTTCTGAGGTCAGCTTGGGCAGACGAGTCTCGTTCCAGAAGCCGAAGGTTGTATTCTGCCATATACCGCTGCATAGCCTGCTCGTCCCGCGTATCTATCCCGTCAACTCTCGCCTGCATCATAAAACTCTTGGCCATCCCCCAATACTGTGTATTCATTCCTTTAGCAACAATTTTATCAGTCCATCCATGAACAGCTTCAATTAAGCCGGCAGTATTGGCCAGTATGCCTTCAGATTCCAGCCACTTTAAAAAGAACTCGGTTACAGGTGCTACTTTTTCAAACAGTTCCCGCTCGGCGGTAACTTTGTACGGGAATATCTCCAGCAGCACTTCTTCCAGCGTGAATTCATCAAGCTCCTCCGGACTGCTACCGACATAGGACCACGCATATTCCAGCACATGATAAACAATAAAGCCTGCATCCTCGAAGAATTCGATATCTAATTCACTCGCCGCCTCCGATACCATAAATCTGTCGGTAAGCTCTCCGGCCCAACGTTCACCATCCTCAAATTCTCTGCTGTGTTCTTTGGTGTACCATTCTTTTGCAATTTTCCATCGCGGCTCAAACCATTCTTTAACCGGCTTTTCCCACGTGTTCGGCAAAGGCGTATAATCCAAACGTCCTTCTAACAGCTTTAAGGCATCTACATAATCACCGTGGCAAAAGCATTTTACAGCCTTCTTTTTCAGGCGTTTTAGAAGCTTGCTGCACTCGGTGTATTTCATGGCAGCAAGAATCCAGGCTGCGTTGATGGCATCAAAAGGTTCAATTTCTCCTCGATCCGCCTGTGTTAACAGGTCCATACATGCCTGAATCACACGGCCACGAAGTTCAATATCTTCGCTCTTTGCAACTATCGCCATAAGCCCCCACAAGTGAAACCACGCACCTTCATGGTTCGGTTCTTTGGCTATCGCATCCAGAACGATTGATAGAATCCCAGGGCCCATCGAACCACAGGCCGCCGTTAAAACTTCCATTAGAAGGTCGTCATCTTCCTGTCCGGCTTCAGACAGCTCTTCAACCAGGAAAGTACCAATTTCATAGCGCCTCCGGTCGCTAAGGTGCGGCGCAGCCAGGGCCAAAATAGCCGGAATATAAAACTCTTCGTAATGTTCGTGATCACACCCGGATATCAGGGCCTGTTCGTATAACTCGATAAGTGCACCTACATTGAATTGATCATTTACTACCGCTGCGGCAAACTCATATAATGCCGACCAGGGAATACCGCCCTCTGTTTTTTTTAAGGCCTCCCAGGGAAGTTGTGCTGTTTTATCCTCCATTGAATTTATCCTTTCAGAAAATCCGTTCCGAAACGAATTCACAATCTCTTGCGAATTGATAACTCCATAGCTCTTCCCTTAATTTTAACGTTATCTGGATATCAGACATACAAAAATAAAAGGAAAACTCAAAAAATTTATTAATGACATCTTGACATCATGACGTTATAATGTTATAATGTTAGTGATGAGGTGATAATATGAAAGCTAACACGAAAAGAACTACAGTATATCTTGATTCTGATTTGCATCACGCATTACGCATAAAAGCAGCCCAAACGGATAATTCTATGTCGGAGCTGGTTCAGGAGGCGATCAAATTTTCTTTAGCGGAGGATTCCATTGACCTGACGGCTTTCGAGCAGCGCAGGAAAGAGCCCAGCCTGCCGTTTGAAGATGTTTTGAAGAAGCTCAGAAAAAATGGCAAAATATAGAATAACCATCAAAAAATCCGCTGCGAAAGAGCTTGAAGCCATCCCGAAGAAAGACCTGCAAAGAATCATCAAACGTATTCAATCACTTACTGAAAATCCCAGACCACAAGGCTCAAATAAACTCTCTGGACAGAAACAATATCGCATCCGACATGGTGATTACAGAATAGTTTATTCTATTGAAGATAAAGATTCGCTGATTGATATATTCAAGATCGGCCACAGACGAGAAATTTATCGTTTGTAGCCGGATTGGGTGTGGAGGGTATCTATAAAAGTCAGCATATTTTCCAGGGGTACATCGCCCTCGACGGCGTGGGCTGGTGAGAAGATGTAACCGCCGTCTTTGCCGGCTTTCAGCAGTTTTGCTGCTGCATTCTTAACGTCCTGGGATGAGCCATAGGGCAGGGTCTGCTGCGTCGAGAGACCACCATGAAAAGCAAGCCGTCCCTTATACTTTTTCATAAGGTCAAAGACATCCATAACCTCCGGCTGGAAGGGATTGAAACAATTAAGCCCTATTTCAATCAAATCGTCAAAAAGCTCATCCACCTTGCCGCATGAATGGATAACAACGTACTTGCCAGCATCCCGAGCAATCGAGTACATCCGGTTCAACTGAGGGTGAATAAATTCGCGCCAGAGTTCAGGGCCCATCTGAAGGCCCCTCTGCTGGCCCCAGTCATCTCCCAAATAGATAGCGTCTATATCGTATTTCAAGGCTTCTGTTATCTGGGCGATGTTATAGTCGGCTATCCGTTCCAACAGCTCGTGCACGAAGTCCGGGGCTGTGAGAAAATCCATCATAAGATTCTCCATCCCCCGTAAAGTCCAGGCCCGCTCGTACAGTGAGAATCCAATCTTAAATACCCGGAAACAATCTTCATATAAAGAAAGCTTCTCAGGAATATCCTCAAAAAAACGCCTGTCCAGCGGGTCGGGGAATTCGTACCCTTCAAGCGTTGGCTCAGGCAAGAGATATTCTTCAACTATACCAATATCTTTATCAATGCTGCGATCCCATACTACTGAGAAGAAATCACGAAAGCGATCATTGCCAATATCAGTAAAAAAGCCTGTATCACTGCCTAATTTAACGAAATGATTGTCCAGGACACGCTCCAAATCATCTCTACCAAAATGTTTCCGCAGTTTATCAGCAGCTTCGACGGTAAAGCCGCAGTGCCAGGGAACGTATGGAACTTCATGTCCCTCAATCGCCAGCTTGACCACATCTCTTTTGTTCATCTTATGTCTTTCCAAACTATATGGACTATGTTCAGATTGAAACCGAAATTTACTATAGCTCTTGTGCTGTCAAACCACTCATTCGAATATCATCACCGAAGCGTTTGATATCAATGTGACGCAGTCCGACAGTCTTTGTTAATTCTGCCATCGGGCCGGTTATATCGGCGGTGCCCTGATTCCCTAATATTTTCGGTGCGATATAAATCACAACTTCATCGGCAAGCCCTTCTTTTAGAAACGAAGTCAGTACCCTCGGCCCGCCTTCTACAAGTAACTGAGCAATGTCGCGTTTGCTTAATTCATCGAGCAGAAAATGCAGGTTGGAGCGGCCCTGCTTAACCTCATAAGTAAGTATCTCTGCACCCTTTTTTGTAATCTTTTCTGCAATTTTTGGATTCTCCTGGATTGAATCCTCTTTAGTGTATATCAGCAGGGAATGTTTTTTGGCTGTCTTAATCAACTTACAATCCAATGGGATTCTAAGATGGTTGTCTAAAACAATTCTTGCAAGTTTTTTACCTCTGCTTGGTCGGGCCGTCAATAAGGGGTCATCTGCTATTACCGTATTTATGCCTACTAATATCCCGCCTGCACACCGTCGTAATTTGTGTACATCTTTTCGGCTTTGCTCACCGGAAATCCAACCACTTGCTGATGAGGGTGTCTCGGTTACTGCTAATTTACCGTCAATACTTTGTGCCCATTTCAATGTTACCCAACATTTACCGGAGGTTGCAAATTTAATAAAAGGAGCATTCAGCAACTTAGCTTCGGTCTCACAGATACCGATATGCACCTCGACTCCGGCATTACGCAACAGGTCAATCCCTTTACCACCCGCATGCTCGGATGGATCAATCATTGCTACGAAAACTTTTGCCAACCCTGCGGCAATTATAGCCTGTGTGCAAGGGCCGGTCTTACCTTGGTGAGAGCATGGCTCAAGCGTAACGTACATCGCAGCGCCGCGGGGATCAACGCCCAGGGCTACACAATCTTCCAACGCGTTTATTTCGGCATGGGGACCGCCGAACTTTTTGTGCCAGCCTTTGCCGATAACTCGATTGCCTTTTACGATGACAGCACCAACGGCCGGATTCGGCTCAACAGAACCGATACCCCGCTTCG
>JAVVFI010000271.1:0-7726 GCA_032250555.1 Sedimentisphaerales bacterium | reverse complement strand
CTACCGGGACCTTGCCACCTTCTATATACCCGCCCTTGTTCCATCCTTTCAAGCCGGGATCGTTTATGAGAGCTTCCAAACCCTGGGAAGTTGTGGGGAATCGCCCGGTGTCTGTCTTGAAAAGCGCCAGCGCCGACTGAATATTCTTTATCTGAACTTTTGCTTTTAATCTTCTTGCCTGCTCGGGCCTGTCCAGAATCTTTGGCATTATTATTGTGGCAAGAAGTCCGAGAATGACTATTACTACCATCAATTCTATCAAAGTAAAAGCGGACAGTCGAATACGGCGTTCTGAATATCTCAATACTTTCATTTGTATGTTCTCCTAAGCTATAGCACGATTAATATCAAAAATCGGCATTAAAATCGCAAGAACAATGAACCCGACAATAATTCCCAACAGAACAATCATTGCCGGCTCAAGGAGCGATGTTAGCGCCTTTACCGTTACCTCAACATCGTTATCGAAAGCATCTGCAACATTTGTAAGCCCTTCTTCAATTCCCCCGCTTTTCTCACCGGCTGAAATCATATGAATAACAATAGGTGGAAAAACTCCGCTTCTTCGAAATGATTCGGCGATCCCAGTTCCATGGCTAATCGCATTACGGGCTTCATCAACTACGTCGGAAATGACTGTATTACCTATGACCTGTCTGGAAAGGTCAAGTGTTTCAACGATTGAAAGCCCGCTGGCTAAAAGTACCGCTAATGTTCGTGAAAAGCGGGAAATTGCTATCTTTTGATTAAGATTGCCGAACAGCGGCAATTTCAACTTTATTTTATCCCAAACTCTTCGGCCCTTTGTTGTCTTTGACCAAAATATCGGGACAACTATAATTACAATCAGCATAATTATCAAAAGCCAGAAGTAATTCTGAATAAAATTACTTATTCTCATTAACATAACGGTCGGCCAGGGAAGCTGACGATTCATCTCAAGAAACAGTTTTGTAATACTGGGAATTACATATGTAAATATAAACGCTATGACACTTATACCCACTACTGCCATAAATGCCGGATAAGCCATGGCAGCTTTTACCTTATTAGTAAGATTAGTGCGTCTTTCGGCTATTTCAGCCAATCTCAGCAGGACATTTTCCAGAGTACCAGTAGCCTCCCCGGCCCTTATCATGCTGACGAAAACTTCCGAGAAAACAGTCGGGTATTCAGACATCGCTTTTGCCAGCGGAATACCTTCATTAACCCTGTCACGTATAGGCGCAAAGACTTTTTCCAAAGGCTGAGCCGATAGCTGCTCAACTAAAGCAGACAAGGCGGGCACAAGCGGAATACCGGCATGCAGCAAGGTCGCCAGTTGCCTTATGGCAACCGAAACATCCCGTTGTTTTATCCTGCGAAAGCTGATAGTCCTTGAGCCGGCACCGAGCTGATGGTGAATATCTTTCTGCGCACTTGTGATTTCCAGAAGATGCACTTTAGCCGCACGAAGTGTCCTCCTTGCCTCAGCAATTGAAGCGGAATCAATCGTACCGCGTTTCTTCCGGCCTGTGCTGCTTAACTCTATATATTTAAATAGAGGCATGTATTATCATTCCTAAATAAATCATACTGCCGCATCCTGTGCCACGCGAAGAACTTCTTCAATAGTTGTTTCACCTGAGAAGGCTTTTCTCAGACCATCCTGACGCAGCGTAAACATACCTTTTTTTACTGCAATCTGCTTTATCTGATTTGATCCGGCATTCGCCATAATCGACTCTCTTATCTCATCGTCAATCGTCATCAATTCGAATATTCCCTCTCGCCCCACATATCCGGTTTCGATACAGTTCGGGCATCCTTTGCCTTGATATAGATTTTCTTTACGATGCTGTAATTGGGCATCGAATACTTCCAGCTCTTCATCAGTTGGCGTGTAGGGAACTTTGCACTGCGGGCAGATAATCCTTACCAGCCTCTGTGCCATTATGCCTATAACAGAAGAACAAACCAGATACGGCTCAATCCCCATATCAATCAAACGGGTAATAGCACTCGCAGAGTCATTTGTGTGGAGTGTACTTAAAACCAGATGGCCTGTTAACGCCGCCTGTATAGCTATTTGAGCGGTTTCAAGGTCACGGATTTCTCCAATCATAATTACGTCCGGATCCTGCCTGAGAATATGCCTCAGGTAATTTGCGAAAGTCAGGCCTATCTTCGGATGTATTTGCATCTGACCGATTCCGGCCAGCTTGTATTCTATCGGGTCCTCAACCGTCATAATGTTCCGAACTTCCGTGTTCAGCTCACCAAGAACACTATAAAGCGTTGTTGTTTTACCGCTGCCGGTAGGCCCTGTTAAAAGAATTATCCCGTGAGGTATATTAATAAGCCGCTGAAATTCCTTTTCAGTATCCGCAGTGAATCCCAACTGGCCGAGGTCAAAACGTGCCCCGCTCTTGTCCAAAAGCCGAAGAACAACACGTTCTCCATCAGAACTGGGAACGGTCGAGACCCGAATGTCAATTTCATTTTCACTTATTTTAATTCTGCTTCGCCCATCCTGCGGAAGTCTGCGCTCTGCAATGTTTAAATTTGCCATGATTTTCAGTCGTGATACCAACGCAGCAACATATTGCTTCGGGAGAGCAAATTTGTTATGCAGCACACCGTCTATTCGAAAACGAACAGTTACCTCATCCTCATACGGCTCGATATGTATGTCACTCGCTCGGGCCTGTACAGCCTGGAAAAATATAGTATTAACCAATTTAACAACCGGAGCCCTGTTCGCCAGGTCTAAAAGGTCTTCCGAGGCGGAACCTGAAGTCAAACCGGTAAAATCCATGCTGCCGTCCAGTTCGGTCAAAGCCTCTGTGGCAGAGCCTTCACTTTGATAATAATAGTGACTGAGTCGGTCTTCAATTACAGAAGACGAACAAATAATCCTCTTGCAGCAAACCCCGAGCATTTTTACGACGGCATCATATGCCATTACATCAAGCGGATCGCTCACAGCAATACTAACCGTTTCCCGGTCCCCGTTAAACGGGAGAATCTTGTGCTTTTTTAAGAATTCAATCGGCAAATTTGCAACTAAGTCTTTGTTGAGTTTTTTCTGTGGTATATTATCTAAATAAGAAAGCCCCCATTGCTGAGCCAGAGCTTTGAGAACCTCAACCTCAGTGACATGGCCGGCCCTGATTAGTATTCGGCCTATTCTTTGGCTTTGATTTTCATTAGTTTGCAGCATCAGGGCATCAGCTAATTGCTGCTCTGCAAGCGAAGTTTCCCGTAATAGTATCTGTCCTAATAATTCCACCTTCATATTTCCATTCTCTTACTTCTCGCCAGCCTGTTAGTATTCGGTATTAATAGCTGTTCTTACAGCACTGAATTAGGACTTGATTGGGGTATTCATTAGTAAGCATCTAAAACAAAAAACTTAGTTCCTCTTCAAAACTGGCCTGCGGCTCCAACGTCTGCTGTTTTTTCAGTTCCGTTATTTGTTCAATGGCCTCCTTAGTTGTTAGAACATGTGGAGTTATAAAAAGAAGCAGATTCGTTTTTTGGACACGGTCTCTATCGACCCTGAACAATCCCCCGATAAGTGGTAAATCTCCGAGTAAGGGTATCTTTTTCTCAAGAGTTTCCTTGTCATCGCGTATCAATCCACCTATGACAACAGTTGAGCCGCCGGGGATAGAAATAACGGTTGTAACGTCCCGAGTCGCCGTTGTCGGTGTATCGCCGCTTATTACTCCTGTCGCCGCCGAGGGTACGAGTTTACTAAAACTCGCATCAACCTCAAGACGTACATAATCACCAGGACTTATGTGGGGCGTGACTGTTAATTCGATACCGACATCTTTAAAATCGTACGTTTGAATTTTAGTAGGCGTGGCGGGATCAATTTCCGTAACACGCGAATCTCTCACATAGGGAACATTGTCGGCCACTATGATGGTTGCCTCTTGATGATTGGAAGTAAGCACATGCGGTGTTGAAAGAATGTTAACACCTGAATTTTTTTCAAGCGCTTTCAAAACAGCTCCGATTGTCGCTTGTCCCCCAACCTCTTTATGCACACCGATAGCCAGGCCTTCAAGGTCTCCGGACGCCGCTTCAACCCTGGGGCCAAGGTTTGTAAATGCGAAACCGCGAACACTATCAGCAATTGCCTGGTCAAGTGTCGCCCAGTCAACACCGATTTCTTTCAAAATTTCATCACTAACCTCGATTATCTGGAACTCAACCAGTACCTGTTCACGAACCACATCTAATTTTCCAATTATATCTTCGACAATCTTATAGTACTGAGATGAAGCCACAACAATGAGCGAGTTCGTGCTTTCGTCCGCCGTTATCTGCAAAGGCTCACGGGATTCGATTTTGCTGCCTGATACCAGTTGTCCCAATACTTTTGAAAGGGATTTTTCAATATCAGCAGCTTCTGCATGGTTAAGATAAATTACATGCACGTTACCGGCTTCAACAGGACGTTCTACATCTAATTCATTGACAAGACTCCTGATTATTTCAGTATCATCAGGATTTGCCAACACAATCAAAGAATTGGTCCGTTCATCGGGCAAAACCTTCAACTCAGCACCCGCTCCTGCGGAAACAGCTCTTGCCGCCCTACCGCCGGACGCCGAAGCATTTTGTTGCATAATCTGTTTAATCTGTTCACTGATATTATTTGGGGAACCATATTTAAGATGAATCAGAACAATATTCTCTTTTGCCCCTTCAGTATCAAGCTCCTGAATAAGCTTTGCCATCCTGTGGATATTGGATGAGGTATCGGTTAAAACAATGGAGTTTGACTGCACATACGTTGTTAAATTGCCTCCGGTGGATACTAAAGGTGTAAGTGAGCTGCTTAGCTCTGCAATATCAGCAAAACGTATTGGAATAATTTGTGTTACGACAGTGTCATTTTGGGGTATTAATTCAGGATTACCCCCAACACGTATTAAGATATTACTTTTTGACGCTTCTGCACGAGGAATAATTTTGACTATCCTTCCTGCAGGCACAGCGGCAAAACCCTTGACCTGCAGCACAGATTCAAATACTTCATAGACCTCTCCAAGCCGTATCTCAGTAGGTGAAATAAGTGTAACAGTACCGCGAATACTGTCATCAATAAGAAAATTGATCCCTGTAAGCTCACCGATAGTCTTGATAAAAATTTTAATATCCACCTGGTCAAAATCCAGTGAAATAAGTTTGTCCGCCACACCAGGTTTGAGGAGTTCCGGCATATAGACTTTCGGAGCCGCTATCCGTGTAGATTTCTCGGAAACTTGGCTCTCAGCCTGCTGATTTGCTATAGATACCGATGATCGCAACTCTGCCATCAGAAAATAACTACATAGCATTAAAAGCCATAAAGGAATTATTGTATTCAACAATCCCGGCTTTTTTTTATCATATAATTTTGACATAATTCACGCTCTTTATTAATTAATAATATCAAATTGGATAATCGTTACTTAATCCCAAATGAAAGCTTCTTCTCTTCCTGACCCCGCAAAAGTTGAATGTCTATTGAAGATTGCGACCTTGCTTTTCTAAGAATCTGGAAAGCCTTCCGCCTGTTAGTTACCGTGCTGCCATTTATGTTCTGAATAATATCCCCATTCTCAAATCCTACGAATCTGGCCATGCTTAAACCTTCCAAACCAGTGATACGTACCCCCTTCTCCTTTCCATCTTCCACATAGGGGGCGATTTGCACCGTTTTTATAATAGCCTCCATCCCTCCTACTTTTGCAAGAAACGCTTTCTTATTTATTTCCCGTTCGGTTGGCGAAATAACACTTACCGCTTCCTCCGCATCGGATTCCTGGACAATCATCGGTTCTATACTTTTTTCAGTCCCGCCTGAAATCCCATCAGTTACATACAAATTTAAGACCTCACGTCGTCCTTCACTAATGAGGACTATTTTATTGCGATCGATTCTTTCGATCCGTGTTCCCTCGATAATATCTCCTATCCTATACAGATCCTGAATTTTCGTTTTTACGTTTTCAATCACAGCGCAGGCTACTTCCTCATCTCCTGCAACAGTAGCGAGCAACCGAAGCTGAGCATTAAGAACAGAAATAGAATTTACTTTTGTTCCTTGTTCCGGATTCTGCTTAGCTGAATCCAATCCTGAAGAGCCGAAAATATTCCGTTTAATAATAATATCAGGATTATCCACCTCTGCAGGATCTTTACTGAGAGCATTTTTTTCCCCATCCGTTGTGGAAATCGGCTCTACTACGGCACTTTGCTCACTATCGTTACGAAAGATAAAACCGGCGACGATATATCCCAGGATTACCAGCAGGACTATATTCGTAACCAATAATATTCTTGGTATTTCTAAGACGTTCTTCATACTCTATCAATATTGAAAATTCTCTTCACATTTACTACTACCAAACCGCCTAAGTTAACACTGCGGCGATTAAGCCGTAAAAAACATTAGCTAAACCGTGAAACAAGACCGGCGCCAACAGCGATTTAGTCTTCACAAGCAACCAACCGAAAATTACACCCGGTAAAAAAGTAATAATCGGCATTACACTCCCCAGAATTAAACAGTGTGATATAGCGAAGACAGTTGCTGATGCTATTATAGCGATTATTTCCAAAAATACACGGGATTTTTGTACGGACATAGTTAATAAAGACAGTACATTGCATTGAAAATACCCTCTAAAGAAAATCTCTTCAGCTACTGCAACATACATGAATTGATAAGCCACCCATGATAACCAACGCCCATCCGGAATTATCGGACTTAACGGCAACTGAAGATTAAGCTGTTTCAGCACAAATATGCCTGCTAAAAGAAGGGGAAATACTATGGCACAAGTTATGCAGAGCGCCTGCAAAATCAATCCCGGCCGCCCTACTCGCAGACCAATCTCAGCGAAACTTCTCTTCCTTAAACGGGTAGGTACCAAAGCCGCTGTTATTAATAAAAAGGGAGTAAAAATCCAATCTCCTCTGTGATTTACATTATTGCGCAGGAGCCTTATTAGTATTATCGTAACAACCGTAACACATAGCAATTCAATCAAAAGAAGTATTCCGGCAATGCTTAATTTTTCTCTGCCTTCAATCAAGACTTTCTACCCCATACATAATAAAGCATCTGGCAACGGTGTTTCCACTGCCAGATGCAAAGCCTTGTTTATTATACTATGTTTTGTCTTTTATGCTATATTATCTTTCGATTACGTGCATCCTTTATTTTTATCATTAACAAAACAGTAATATAGAAGAAATACGGCAGCATAAATTCAATCACGTTACCGGAACCATTGGCAGACATAGCACAACCACCGCCACCGCCGCCTCCACCTCCAACTACGGGAGCAGTAGAGCCTTCGACCAGAACGTACGGTGTAAAGTGCCTCGTCTGGAAATGCACAATATGCACTGTTGATTTTTCTATGTACTCAAGAATTTTTATCCCATCCTGTCTAAAATCATCACTAACCGGATCATACCAATATACTTCAGGTTTGGTACTCGAGGGTGCATATGCAATTGCAATATTAATCGGTTTATTATTCTTAAGAAGATATTGAATCCCGCTCGGACCAAACTCGTACTGACATATGCTTTTTCTATTCCTGTATCTTTGTGTATGCATATTCATTATTTTCGAAACGCTGATTATCAAATCACAGTCTTTTGGAAATGCCGAAGGAGGTATTCTAATGTTGATTTCACCCGGACTATCCAGCTTGCCTAAATAATCATCCCC
>JAVVFI010000270.1:0-7773 GCA_032250555.1 Sedimentisphaerales bacterium | reverse complement strand
CACTTACCGCCGCAATATTCTGATTTTGATACCGGTACCATAGCCGCATTGAGAGCAACGAAACACAAGAGAGCAAAAATAAAACCGGCAAGAAATATCACTATCCTCTTCTTAACAGCTTCGTATATACGACTGATTTTTCCGGATTTTAATATAAACATGCCCGTAATCTATTGACGAATCGCAGCAATGCAAGACTTTTTTATCTTTCTACAACAAAATAAGCTACACAACAATAGGCATGTTATTTTAGAATATCATTGGTTCATCCTTAAATTATAGTAATGTAAACAAGAGCGACTTTCGGTAAATATGGAGTATTTATGAGCAGTGATAAGGAAAAGATAAAGGTATTATTTCTATGTACGGGCAATTCATGTCGAAGCCAAATAGCCGAGGGCTGGGCCAGACACTTGAAGGGAAATATTATTGATGTGTATTCGGCGGGGATTCGTCCCATAGGTGTAAGCTCCAGGGCAATAAAAGTAATGGCTGAAGAGGGGGTGGACATTTCATCGCAAAAATCCCAGCATCTTGACGAATTCTCCGAAATAGACTTTGATTATGTAATAACATTATGCGACAATGCAGCAGAGAATTGTCCGGTATTTCCCGGCCAGGCCAAGGTCTTCCATAAACCCTTTGAAGATCCGTACTTTGCATCCGGCAGCGAAGAAGATATCTTGGAAACCTTTAGAAAGGTACGAAATGAGATAAGGGAGTTTATCGAGGAAATGCCAAATAATTTGAAAGACTCAGATAATTGAGGATTCCAAACATAAAATGAATTCAGAACAATTAGAAAAATATAGTTCCGCGATAACACTTTCGGACATGGAAATCTTTGTATTTCCTGAACTGATGTACAGCATGGTTTTAGCTAATATTATGAGCCCGATTATCTGGCAGTGGAGGAAGCAGGACTGTTTCAAAAAACTGCAAGGCAAGAGCAGCTACCGCAAATTGATGCGGCTAAGGCAGTTCATAATGGACGAGATTGATTTCAACCTCGACCTTGAGACATGGGGATTGACAAGCCAGGCCAAAGAGATAAAGCGATTTGAAAAATTTATTTCGCCCGAAGACATTGCTAACAGCAATGCACTATTCGGCTATCAGGGTGACCAATATTATTTCGATGTAGATATTCGCAGACACTTTGGTTTAGATAAATATGACGGCGATATAATCCCATACTGGAAGACGGAAACAGTCGAAGCAATGAATGCCTTTCGTCTTAAAGAAGGTTATCAGAGTGCGGCAGGGGAATGCGTATCACTTGCCGCCCTTTATGCCGCAGCGGCTTTTATCGTATGTCAAATACCATTAGAAGATATCTATATGATACTTACGCCGCTGCACTCCCAGAATTTTATCAATATGCAGGATGGGATTTTAACCAATAACCGAAGACTTGTAACGAAAACGATGTGGTTCAACGGAACAGCCATTTCCAACAAGGCCCAACGTGCACTGCGTAATGAAAACGTCACAATAGTTGCCCATTCTTCGGGCTATATACACTGTTTGTATAAAGATGCCACAATAGGAAAAAAGCTTTATCAGGATTTTAACAAAAAACTCGATTCTTATTTATCGGCAGATTTATCGCTTTCTGTTTTCGCAAATTTTTTGCGGTCCAATCACACCTACCAGAAGTATTTTCAGGTCTGCCGTGAATGTCATAAACAGCCTCAATTCTTAAAAGCCGAGGTTCTTTTCCATTACGAGCATGGCAGTAATTACAGAGTAGCCGACAATACCTTCGATAAATTGCTCGCAGAAATTTCGGATGAAGATTTTGTCAGATATCAACTGCCGGGAAGAATCCGTTGCGATGAGCTTAATAATTTAATTGAGAGACAAAAGCCTGACATCAGAAGCCCCGTAGGTAAAGCTGTATTAAGGAAATTTATTGAGCCGATTATCCCGGAGGCGCAACAGTTTTTGGATGAATTAGCCGATTTTATGCACATCAAAGCAAAGCTTCCGCCTTCGGATAAGAATTATCTACCCACTGAACCAATTGAAATATCCACAGAGCTAACTAGAGAACAGATAATTGACTATTTGCAAAAGTTACGTCAAAGCAATCCAACAGTCGATCTTGCTTTTTATGCGTATCGAGACATGGAAAGCTGTAAATGGGAGCCGTTTGTCAAAGCAGCAATGGAGCGTAATCCGATCTCTATAAAAATGGCAGAAAGTATGTCTCTCGAAGAAACACACACCTGGCTTGAACAAATGAACAATACTTCTATTTATGACGGCAAGCGAATGGCCCAGCCCGATGAAGTGGTAAACTACAAGACCGGAGATGGTATCGAGAAGGCCTTTTTGTTAGCTAATGTTATTAGTGAAAGGAATCCTGAGAAGGATATTGAAATAATTGCCGACAAAAAACAGGTGATATTAAAAGGGCAAAATGAATACTGTTTTGAATCGTCCAAAGACCTCGAAAAGCGTATAAGTATCAGCCCAGAAGGAAAGACTACCATAAGCGATTGACACGGTGATTCGCCTCAACCAACATTGATTTTCTCAATAGATTCCATTTTATTAACGCATAGAGATATTAGGACATTATTAGTCCTATATTTTAGAATGTCATTTAATAATGTTATTTTTTGTGGTTTCTGCCCATTTTTTTCTCTTTGAAAAAATGTATAATAACAGCATTATTAAGCGAATAGGGCGGTTTTTGAAGGGCAGAAATTCACAATTGAGCAAAATATAAATTTTTTTTGAAAAATATATTTTTGTATATTGACGAGCAAATTGTATTGGACTATAATAGTCCTATACAAGATAATGAATGTTAAGGTTTTAAGATGGATATACTAAGACGCAATACAGATTATGCTTTGCGAGCAATGGTGAACCTGGCAGGGAACTACGGCGGGGACCCCGTATCGACAAGAGAAATATCTCAATCTGAGGATATTTCTTACCAACTTGCCTGCAAGCTAATGCAGAAACTTAATAATGCCGGGCTGGTAAATAGCAGTATGGGGCCCAACGGCGGCTTTGTTTTGAGCAGAACGCCAACAAAAATAAATTTAGCTGAAATTATCGATGCTATCCAGGGGCCATTGAGTTTGAGCAGATGCTTATTGGGAGAGAATGTCTGCCCAAAACAAAACAGTTGCCCTATAACGGCAAAACTTACCAAACTTCAAAAGAACATTGGCGATTACCTACAGAGTATTACATTAGATGAGCTTTTACAGCATCAAGGTGTAAAAACAAGTAAGGTACAGAATAAAAGGAGAATAAAATGACCAGTGAAAAGGAAAGGTCAGGCACTCTTGAGGCATGTGTGAGTAAAGGGCAAAGCCTGGTGGATTTGGTCGAATATTCAGAGGATTCGATTGTCAGTAAGACAATACTTGATAAATCAGCAGGCACAATCACGCTTTTTGCTTTTGATAAGGGCCAGAAGTTAAGCGAACATACGGCCCCTTATGACGCCGTTGTACAGGTTCTTGACGGAAACGGCCAGTTAACCATAGATGACCAGGACAAACAGGTTACAGCTGGAGAGATTATCATAATGCCGGGTAATGTGCCGCATTCTGTTACGGCTCGGGAAAAGTTCAAGATGTTACTTACTATGATCCGTGCATAGAAAAATGCAATTGATTTCAAATAAAAAGAGGCGGAAATATGTTTAGATGTCCAGGACAAGACCAGAGATTTTGGAAACCGGAAGATATCTTTGAAGTGCAATGCTCAGAATGTGGCAAAAATATTGAGTTTTTCAAAGATGAACCTAAGTTAAAATGTCGTAATTGCGGCCAAATAGTCATTAACCCAAAGATAGATCTTGGCTGCGCCGAATGGTGTCAATATGCCGCACAGTGCATGGGAGTTGACGAAGTAAAGAACCTGAAAGTTATACGGGAAAAACTGATAAGCGAGATGAAAAATGTTTTTGGCGATGATCAGAAACGAATTAATCATGCACTCACCGTTCTCGATTACGCTGAGCAGATACAGAATACCGAAGGCGGTGATCCATTGATCGTCAGGGCGGCAGCAATTTTACACGATATCGGAATTCATGAGGCAGAACAAAAGTATGGCTCTGCGGCAGGAAAATATCAGGAAATTGAAGGTCCGCCAATTGCCCAGGAGATTCTGGAAAAGGAGGATATCCCGGCCGAGGCGATCGAACATATATGTAAAATTATAGCAAATCATCATAGTGCTAAAGAAATCGATACGATTGAGTTCAGAATTATATGGGATGCCGACCAGATCGTAAATCTACAGACGGATTCAATCGAGGTAAGTAATGAGAAACTGCAGGAGATTATCGATAAAAGATTTAAAACCGATGAGGGTCGTCGGTTAGCAGCAGAGTTGTTAGTAAAAAGTTAAACAAAAATATATTATATTTGGAAAGTATGAAAGGAGTATTATGTTTTGTTATCAATGTGAACAAGCCGCAGGGGGTACGGGATGTACCAAAGTCGGAGTTTGCGGCAAAGATCAGGACATTCAGAGTTTACAAGACACGCTTATTTTCGGGCTAAAAGGGATAGCTGCTTATGCATATCATGCCGGAGAGCTTGGACAAAGAGACGAAGAGGTGGATGCATTTATGCACGAAGCAATGTTCTCAACGCTGACGAATGTTGACTTTGATCTCAATCGGTATCTTGAACTGTGCCTTAAAGCCGGAGAGATGAATCTCCGCGTGATGAAAATGCTTAATGATGCGCACACATCGAGATTTGGTAATCCCACCCCTGCAACGGTACCGACCGGAACAAAGGCCGGGCCGGGAATCGTTGTTACCGGTCATGACCTGCTTGACCTTTATGAGTTATTAAAGCAGACCGAGGGTAAAGGCATTAACATTTATACTCACGGTGAAATGCTGCCGGCTCACGGTTATCCGGAACTCAGGAAGTTCAAGCATCTCGTGGGCAACTACGGTACCGCCTGGCAGAATCAAAAGAAAGAATTCGACCAGTTCAGCGGTGCCATTTTAGTAACAACCAACTGCATTATGATTCCTAAAGACTCATATAAGGACAGAATCTTTACGTGCGGTATAGCCGGCGCTGCAGGTGTAAAACACCTCAAGGACAGAGATTTTAGTGAGGTTATTGAAAAGGCTCTTTCCCAGCCACCGCTACCTGAGAACCCACAGGGAACACTGAGTACAGGATTTCATTATACGGCCGTACTCGGTCTTGCGGGAAAAATTGTAGAGGCGGTTAAAGCCGGTAAGATTAAACATTTCTTCTTTATCGGCGGTTGTGACGGAGCAAAACCGGGACGTAACTACTTTACCGAACTTGCCGAGCAAGTACCTGATGATTGTGTTATATTGACGGCGGCATGTGGAAAGTACCGATTGAATTCCCGCGATTACGGAGATATCGATGGAATTCCTCGCCTGGTAGATACCGGACAATGCAACGATTGTTATTCAGCCATCATGATTGCAAGTGCGCTCGCCGAGGCCTTTGATTGTGGTGTAAACGATTTACCTCTTTCTCTCGTAGTATCATGGTATGAGCAGAAAGCAGTGGCAATTCTGCTTACGCTGCTTCACCTGGGGATAAAAAATATAAGACTTGGTCCAAGTCTGCCGGCCTTTTTGACTGAGAATGTTTTGAACGTTCTTGTGGAGAAATTCGATATCAAGCCAATCGGCAAGGTTGAGGAAGATTTGGCCGTAATGCTAAAATAAAGAAGTATTTTCCGGAACTTTACGGTAAGTCATTTGAAAATGCGGCTCTATGTTCAGGAAGACATAGAATAACTTAAATATGTCTTTCCTGAGCATAGCTGCTGATAAGTTTTTCAGTTCCAGGTCCCGGATTAGTCAGAAGCACCCAAAGTTGAGGCTTTTTGAGATATTAGCGGAGATTTGTTAATTTTTTTCTGAAAATATAGTTTCCTTTGAACAAATAGGACTATTTTTGTCGTATATAATTAAAACGATACAATAAAGGATTAACTGGATCGTATAACAAAACGAACGAAATGAATTAATTGTAAATATGAAAAGAAAAATTGCACATTAAAAACATCAACTGTTAAGGAGAATAATTATGAAGGCGTTAAAATCAGTTTTATTAATTGTAGCGTTATTGTCTTTGTTAATAGTCGCCGGATGTCAGGAAGGATATAATAGTCAAAACTATTCGCCCGATAATTTTGCCTGGGAGCAGGGAGCAACCGGTTTCTGGCAACCAAATGTGACCTATACACACGACATTGATAGCGAATATGAACTCAGCCGAAGATAGGGCTGTGACCAACTGCTTCTGTACAGGCCTGCCAGCCGCTTTTAATAAGTGGTCGGCAGGTCTGTGTGCAAAGGATTGCAGTAACATTCTTGTTGCAGAGCGTAGAGCAAGGTATTATTCCAAAAGTCAAAAGTGATTATATAACTATAAGTTATAAATCTTATCTGTACTAATCAGAGTATATATGCATAATAATGTCTGTGGGCTAATAAGAAATATGACTAAACAGAAATTTCAAAATGAGGTATTTTAAGATGGGTTTGCGTAACATCCTGAAAATTGACGAAGAAAAATGTAATGGATGCGGCCAGTGTGTGACCGCCTGTGCCGAAGGTGCTATAGAAATAGTTAACGGGAAAGCCAAATTAGTCAGTGAAATTTATTGTGACGGTCTCGGGGCCTGTATTGGTCACTGTCCAGAGGATGCAATCACCATTGAACAGCGGGAGGCCGCCGAATTCGATGAGGAAGCAACGAAAGCACATCTGGCCAGGGAAAAAGAGAGCCGCAAGACTGATTTGGTGTGCCCGGGTATGAAGGCTCAGAGGTTGCCGGTAAAAGCACCAGCAGCAGATTCTACCGCGAAGGTTCCGTCACAGCTCAGCCAGTGGCCTGTTCAGTTAAAGCTGGTGCCACCATCGGCCCCTTATTTTGTCAACGCTGACTTGTTGCTTGTCGCAGATTGTGTGCCGTTTACAATGGGTGACTTTCACAATAGTTTATTGAAAGAAAACAGTATTGCTGTGGGCTGTCCGAAACTTGACGACGTTGATTTTTATATTGATAAACTTGCGGCTATATTAAAAGCTAACAAACTGAATAGTTTATCGGTCATCCATATGGAAGTGCCGTGCTGCTCAGGCCTTACTCATATTGCACGACAGGCTATTGCTAAAAACGGAGTCGATATGAGTTTTGAAGACATTACGATTGATTTGCAGGGTAATATCAGTTCAACTCAGATGATAGAATGTTAGCCATTCGTTTCAAAACATAGGTAAAAAAATGCTTTATTTTGCCAGGTCGATAATTGTTGGTTTTTGGAATACTGCAGCGGAAATGTCTCCGTATCTGCTTTTCGGTTTTTTCATGGCGGGCACCCTTTCGGTGCTTATATCACAACGTTTCGTAGAAAAACATCTGGGCGGCGGGGGGGTGTGGCCTTTGGTAAAAGCATCGCTTTTCGGAGTTCCGCTGCCTTTATGCTCATGCGGCGTTATTCCGGTATCAATATCACTGAATAAACACGGAGCAAGCAAAGGTTCCACAATATCGTTTTTACTGTCTACACCTCAAACGGGTATTGACAGCATCTTTGTTACTTTAAGTCTTCTCGGCCCGGTTTTTACCATCTTCAGACCGATTGCAGCATTTGTCACTGGTATTATCGGTGGTACTTTGGTTAATGTGTTTGACCGGGAAACAAAGGATTCGAACCACCCAAAAGAAGATTGTACAGATGAGTGTTGCAGCAATTCAAATAAAACCAGCAGGATTTTCAGAG
>JAVVFI010000026.1:0-23289 GCA_032250555.1 Sedimentisphaerales bacterium | reverse complement strand
GAATGCATAGAGCGGCACCGCGGCGGTGGTCTCCAATGCCCAGTCCGCTTCGGTGTAGCTGGTGTGAACTGCATGACAGGTGCGGCAGTCCTGGCGAGTCGGGTTGGGATCTCCTGCCTCGACCTGGTCTGGCCTGAGTCCCTGAGCAACCATGGCGCTGAAGGCGCCGCCGGAGTGGCATCCGGCACAACCGGCGCTCGTGCCGCGCACATAGGCTTCACCGGTTCCATGCACGGCCTCGCTCAACCCGGCTTGCTTGCCGGTGATTAGCGTCGTGTCATCGTGGCAGACTGTGCAGCTAATGTCCTGAGCTAACACGCTTTCAGAACCGGCCAGCAGGACAACAAGGGCGAACATTACAGCCATTAATCCTACTCTTTTTTGCATCATAATCTCCTTCTTAAATTAGTGTTGAAATATTTGCTCAACTGACATTTATTTGCTTTTTTGAGTATTTCAATTCTTCTATTTTCGAGACGGGGGCATAGAGATGCTCCGTACAGATATATTACAAGAGCAAACTATATACCATGATGCAGAGATAAGTGGCAGAAATCGTGTTGAAACTCCTCTTAAGTTGATGTTATCAAAATACTTACTAAAAACAAGAAAATAAATAAAAATATGAAAAAAAGGCTTTGATCGACTATTATTCTCATAAGATAGAATGATATCGGACGTCCATTCTCATTTATGAGAATTGGCAACTGGCTGGATTTTCTAACAATGGCGGCTTCCTGGTATTACTGGGATATATAACAATTGAGGATTTTCAACTGATTAAGTCTATATTCGGGAAACTTAACAACATTCAATAAATGTGGATACAGAGAATCACTTACATCAGGTGTGGATTTGTGTGATGCTTAGCGAGCTACACGAAATCCAATGTAGTCACTGTCGCCGGGGCCAACGCCGCTACTGCTCGAAGGAAGATACCAGCCGCGGTACGCACAGCGGACGTTGAAAGGTCCATCGTCCCAGCAGCCGCCCCTGACGAAATGAAAGCCATTGTGTTCAAAAGGCTTTGGATTACCGGGGTAGGACTTAGCGATATCTGCTACCCATTCATAGGCGTTCCCTACCATATCCATACACCCATAAGGGCTTGCTCCATCTGGATAACTTCCAACAGGGGCACTTTGATTTGTTCTATATCCGCCGCCGGCGGGATTGCGGTCTTCTGGATTATTGCACTTTTCCGGGTCCCATGTATCGCCCCATGGCCAGGTGTTTGCGTGCTGATTCTCTTGGTCCCATCTTGCTGCTTTTTCCCATTCAGCTTCATTAGGTAATCTTCCGCCTGCCCATTTGCAGTAGGCTTGAGCTTCGTAATATGTTACCCCCACTACAGGATAGTCATCCGTTTGGATAAAAACAGGGTGGTTGTACCCGTGTCCGCTCCATTCCTGTTTGGGCTCCCAATGC
The DNA here is from genome assembly GCA_032250555.1 of Sedimentisphaerales bacterium. Classification (GTDB taxonomy): domain Bacteria; phylum Planctomycetota; class Phycisphaerae; order Sedimentisphaerales; family Anaerobacaceae; genus NIOZ-UU13. The sequence continues at coordinate 21,861 of JAVVFI010000026.1, read as the reverse complement.
TCGGGCTGATTGCGTTCTTCGTTCTTGTTTGGTCTTTCTATACTTCTAAACTTGCCGTGCATTCCGGCATAAACTATTACGTCGCTCTGTGTCCATTTCCACCCTTCATCTGACCAGAAGTTTGGATCCTTGTATCCGCCAGCTTCTATAAACTTACGGTACTGCCCGCGTGTTACTTCATATTTGCCTATCTGATAGGTTGGAAGGTAAACAGAGTGCTGAGGGAATTCCTCAGGGCCTTCATATCCCTCGTGACCGTTATTGCCCATTAAGAAAATACCGGCAGGGATGGTCACCATTTCTCCAAGACGATTATTAGTTTCGATTACTTCTGATTTATTGCTCTGCTTTACATTTTTTGCGGCACAGCCGGCCAGAGACGGCAGTAAAATAGAAAATATTAGACAAATCAATTCTTTGTGCATTGCAATACTTCTCCAAGAACAGCTTACTGAGAGTATATCTAAGGGGTATTTCATTCTTAAGTGACAAAATATAGCAAAATCGGTAAAAAAAATCAATTTGAAAAAAGCATGGAAACGGCTGAGAAATCTAGTATAATATAGATTATGAAGGCTATTCAAGATGGTTTTCTTTAAGGATACTATGGAGAGCATGGAGGATCAAATGATGTTTAGTTGGAAGGTTTAGTGGCTTTTATGCCACGGCCGAATCCGGTAAGAAAGGTGTGCTATGGCGTGTGTTTGCAGTAAAGAGATGTTCAAAAGGATATTGCCGGTGATTTGGATTGTTGTTTGTCCGTTTCTGGTTGGATGTGCGGTTACGCCGGAAGAATACAACACACTCGGGATTTCCTATAGTAACAGAGGTGAGTATGACAGAGCAATACTGGAATATAACAGGGCTGTAAAAGCAAACCCGCTTTTCGCTGAGGCTTATTATAACAGGGGCAGAGCCTATGGCAGTAAAAGAGAATATGACCGGGCTATTATGGACTTTAACAAGGTCCTTGAGATATGGCCGTTGTTTTCCGAGGCCTATAACAATCGCGGGGCGGCCTATGGTGCCAAAGGTCAATATGAGCTTGCCCTGGCGGATTTCAGCAGGGCCCTTGAGTTAAAACCGAAATATGTTCAGGCATTCGTTAATCGGGGGATTGTCTATTATGATAAGGGTCAACATGAGCAGGCTGTTTCAGATTATGCCAGGGCGCTTGAAATAAATCCTAAGTTTGCCGAGGCCTACTGCAATCGGGGAGCAGCTTATAACGCTATTAATGAATACGATAAGGCCATCCGTGATTTCAACAGAGCTATTGCGATAAATCCGAAGTATGCCCAAGCCTACTATAACCGCGGACGAGCTTATGCAGTTAAAAATAAACATGACGCTGCCATCTCGGATTATACAAAGAGCCTGGAGATAGACAAAGATTTTGCTAAAGCGTATTATTATCGTGGGCGGGCCTATGGGGTTATAGGTGAATATGACAAGGCAATCGGGGATTTTAGCAAGGTAATTGAAATTAATGCCGGTGACGGTGAGGTTTACTGCAATCGGGGAGTTGCCTATGCCGGTAAACGTCAGTTCGATAAGGCGTGGGAGGATGTCAAAAAGGCGGTGGATTTAGGTCATCAGGTACCAAAAGACTTTTTGTTGGCACTTCGCGCGGCCTCCGGAAAAGAAGGTTAAATTAAGGCGCGGAGACACCTGAAAAACACAGATTAAAACCCTCTAAACTTCCGTGACAAGCTCAGGTTGTCCGTTGTCGCGGATGATTACATTTTCTGTTTGAAATCCTTAATATTGAGTTAGAAGAGTGAAACCGCCATTCGATTTGCCGAAGCCCAATGTCACCGGTTTTGATTATTATTTAAATTATATTTTTGTTGACAAATGGTCGATTGCCGCTGTATAAATATGCGATATGTTATTTGGGTATATTCTCACGTCTCTCAAGAATATTCTCTGTAACAAAATCTGAGAGGCACAATTATGTTATGGCCTTTTAGAGGCCGAAGGAGCACCAACGTGGCTCAAGGTACAGTAAAATGGTTTAATGGGAAAAAAGGCTTTGGATTTATTCAACCCGATGACTCCGGCGATGATTTGTTCGTTCATCATTCGGAAATCAAGACAGACGGTTACGCCTCTCTTGATGAAGGGCAGAGAGTGGAATTCGAGATTGGACAGGGTAAAAAAGGTCCTTGTGCGACCAATGTAATCCCCGGTTAATCCTAAGCAATAGCACCTGAAAAACCAACGGGCTCCGTAAGAAACGGAGCCCGACTCATTTCATGTTCCGGCTAACTTGGGACTGTATTGTGAACAAAATGAGAACGGCAACAATTGCCTGACAAAAAGAGTAAGAAAATAAAGGCACCGCGATTTGATAATCTTCGGTTTCGAACGGGGCAAATCTCAGGGATTGTGTGCTTATTTTATTGCGGCGGATTAATATAGCCGTAATAACGACCGGCCCAGTAAGGCAGCAACCACCAGACGCCATCGCTTTCAGTATATCCTCCATCACCCTGAACGGCCTTCCATGGATTTTCGTCCCATCGGATAACGCCGCGCTCATCCGGGGGCAGGAGACGATTGGTCTGGAGCATTTCCAATTCGGGGATTCGTACCATACGGTGGTCTTCGCGATGTGAGTTGTCGACAGTCCAGCGGACGAGGTCGAGTGATGCATCGCGGAGGTACTTAACGGATATTTTAAGTTGTGGAGCTTTTCCGATGCACGCGCCGTAGATAAAATTGAAAAATGGACTGCAGTCGGCTTTGACCGCGGTGTACCAGTGGTCGAGGCTTTCGCGATATAAACGAAGTAACTTCGGGTCATCTTCATGCATCAGCAGGCAGGGATAGGCAAGGGCAAGCAGCTCATCGTCGATGTGAGTGCGCCATGCGTGATTGTAGGTTTTGGCACGCTTTACGTTGTCGGCGTAATTGTGCTTGTGCAGCAGTTTAAGATATTCTTCCTGATATCGCTTGTAGCCTGAGACGTGGTAGGCGAGCTTTAAGAATGAGAGTATCTCGACGGAGTTTACGCCGCGTTCGGGTTTCCAATCCGAGTCGTAGTTTAGCTTTTGCGGAGACCAGACACCCCATTTTGTGTGAGTTCCGTCGATGCCCTTAAGGATGTAGCCGTTGTCGATAATATAATCAACGATATTGAGGATGTGTTTGCATACATGCTTTCGTTCGGTGCCATCGGCGACGAGATCATAGTAGAATAAATAGCCGAACATGTGGCCGGTAATTTCATCGCTGCTGGTGTCGCTCTTCCAGAGCCACTTGCCATCCCGTGAAGGGTGCCAGCGGGTTTCGACCCTTTTTTCACGGGGATTGTCAGCGTACATTTCGGCCCACTGGCGGTCAGATATTTTTCGGTTCGGATCGGCCATAGACTTCCATGTGCTCGGGATAACAGTACGCGCGACAAAGCCGGGCGTCCGCGTGACGGTCTGTAAGAATCGCAGGGCTTCGAATGCCTTTTTGGCGTTTGCCTTTGCACGGGGGTCTTTTGTGGCGGCGTAACGGAAGCTCTCCATCGCAAGGTACATAGCGGTATATTGTCCATCGTTGTCGTCATCCCGGGGCTTGAAATTGCTCGTATCGCCGGGGACGGTTAGCAGACATTTTTCTACCAGGTAAGGCTCGCGGACGTGACGGGCGAGGCATATATCGAGAAAATAATCGGCCTTCTCCGCCAGAGTCATCGATTTGCGCTTGATAGCACTGACGCCCTCGGCTGTTGCGATCCAGGCGGTGCCTTTTGAATCAAAGGCAATGTCATGGACATCATCATTGACCAGCCATCGTTTGCTGTGACGGATGGAGAAGTCCTTACCATTGTACCTTGCGATGCCAAGTCCTGTGCCGACCCACATGATGCCATCAGGACCTTGCGCTACACATCTTACAGAAACACTCGGCAGGCCTTGTTTGGGTGTAAAGCTTTCCGCTCGCCTTTGGTCTTTGTAAACTGTGATACCGCCAAGACTGCCTATCCAGAGGCTGCCTTTTGAATCGAAGGCGATATCGTAGAGGTCGGGGCTGACCAACTCAGATTCGGACTGGTACAATTTATATCCTTTATCCGTGTGGTGGTACAAACCAAGGCCTGTTGCAATCCATAAACCTCCGTTTTTAGCGGGTAAAACTGCGCGAAAGCTTTTCGAATACGGAACTTCTTTAGAAGTGCATTTGCCATTGGCAAGACGATAGATGCGCCCAGGACCCAATGCGATAATTTGATTATCAGATGCACATAAGGCTGGGATGGGGTGGTTTATATTCGGCACTCTTTTAAGGCCTGAGGGTGTTGATTGGTATAATCCATTCCAGGTGCCTGCCCAGAGGGTACCTGCATTATCAACGATGATATCATAAGCTGGGCCTGCGTCGGCCTCTTTCATAACTGGAATCCACTGTTTTTCATATTTATTTAAGCGGTAGATACCTGCTTTGGTGGCGGCCCAGATGTTGCCGTCGTTATCGGCAACTATTGCTCGGACATCATTAGCTGCACCTTCCGGGGCGATTGGGTATGGCTTGTGGTATTCCTGAATAAAAGGAGTATCAGGCAGGCCTGCTCCAAGACATACGGCGGATACACTTAAGTACAATAATAATGATAAGAGCAATATCCCCAAAGAGCACGACAGTTTATTGAAAACATTATCTTTACTTCGAAAAATCATATAGATTACTCCTATGCTTGAATGAAAATAAAATCACAGATATTTTAAGAGAAAGGACTATAAAAGGCTACTTGAATATTCGTAACTCTTATAGCATGGAGTGTATAGTGTGTAGCATACGAATCTCAGCTTTCCTATAGGAAGGGCCTTGCTTGTGCCTGGTGAAGCTTGCATCCATGAGCTGTAAGCGGATGTGTGCAAGCAAGGCCCTGTTTGGAGGAAAAAAGGAGAAGCAGTTTCAAAAATCAATTTCCGTTACGAACGGCTGCAAATTTTGCTCGTTCTCGCAACGAAAGCAGCTTTGAAACCGCTTCTGCACATCTATATTTCAAGAGATGTCATGACGTCTATGAAAACTATTCTGCTTTGCCGCCTGTAGTCAAATTCAAACTCGTATCCAATACCTCGGAAAGGAAAGTTACAACAGGAGATTAAATTCCGCTCGACCACTCCACAAGGTCAATCCAACCACAGTCGTCATTTTCGCCAAGACTAACATCTTTAACATAACGCCATTCCAAGTTATGTGTACCAAGGGCGGTGATTGTGTAAACCATCTGATGCCAATCCACCACGCCGCTTATCTGATCCTGAAGCACTCCGTCAATGTAAAATTCCAGGAAGTCATAACCTGCCTCGGAACATACCTTCCAATAGAAGCTGATTGTTCCAGCACCGTCAATCGCCATTTGTAAAAACGATTCCTGATTGTCTCCGATATTTCCGCTCTTTACTGCATCACCATCAGAATAGGCCGTCTCCGTCTGTGACGACCATTTTACATCACCGCCTGTAGTCAAATTCAAACTCGTATCCAATGCCTCGGAAAGGGTAATTACAAGAGGAGGTTGTGTTTCGCCTGACCACCGCACAAGGTCTATCATAACCCAGCCGCTATCGTCATCTTCACTTTCGCTGTAATCCTGAATGTATCGCCACTCCAAAGTATGCGAACCCTCAGAAGTAATCTCGTATGTCATCTGGTGCCATTCCTCCATTGTCTCGCACATTCTATCCTGAAGTACATCGTCAATGTAAAATTGCATATCATCGCCGTGGCGTTCAGAAGACATCTTGCAGTGGAAGCTTAACGTTCCTGTCCCATATACCGTTGTCTTCATCCAAGATACCTGACCGTCGGCAATATCTCCGCTTTTGGCTGAATCATAGTCAGAGAAGTAAGGTGTTGTCTGGCAACACCAATCCACATCACCACCGGTCTCAATAATCAAATTTGTGTCCAATGCCTTGGAAAGGGCAGTTGCAAGAGGTGGAGGAGGAGGTAGTATTTTGCCCGACCATTCCATGAGGTCTACCCAGCCACAGTCGTCATTTCCATCGAGACTAACATCCTTAACATAACGCCATTCCAAGTTATGTTTACCTGTATCGGTGATTGTGTAAAACATCTGATGCCAATCCACCAAACCGCTTATCCGATCCTGAAGCACTCCGTCGATGTAAAATTCCAGGAAATCACAATCGGCCTCGGAACATACCTTCCAATAGAAGCTAATTGTTCCAGTGCCGTTAACCGTCATTTGTAAAAACGATTCCTCATTGTCTCCGATATTTCCGCTCTTAGCAGCGTCACCACCAAAATACGCCGTATCCGTCTGCGACAACCATTCTGCTTGGCCGCCTGTTGTCAAATTCAAACTTGTATCCAATGCCTCGGAAAGAGGAGGTACCACTTGAAGAGGTTGTGTTCCGCCCGACCACCGCATACGGTCGACCCATGCCTTGCCGCTGCCTCCCTCACTTTGACTGTTATCCATAACGTATCGCCACTCCAAAATATGCGAACCCGCGGCAGTGATCTCGTATGTCATCAAGTTCCAGTCCACTGTTTCTCTTATGCGGTCCTGAAGTACACCGTCAATGAAAAATTGCATATCATCGCCGTGGCTTTCAGAAGATACCTTCCAGCAGAAGCTCAAAGTTCCTGAGCCATATACCGTTGTCTTCATCCACGACACCTGGCCATTTCCAATATCTCCGCTCTGGACTGAATCATAGCCAGAGAAATAAGGTGTTGTCTGGAAAAACCAATCAGCATCACCACCTGTCTCGAAAATCAGATTTATGTCCATTGCCTTTGAAAGAACATTAGCAGATGCGGCCCCGCTAATCAGCAAAACTAATGTTAATGCAAATACTATCCTTCTCATTCTACAACCCTTTCAAAATTGTCATTGAGACCTCTGAAAAACTTGATCCTTCACAGAACTATCATGCTTTATGGCTTCATAAGAACCGGTTCTATCTGAGACGAAGTAGTTTTTAACGAGGTCTCTATTGATTTCTTCCCTGGTTTGCGGTATCATTAAATGAGCCTTTCCTCGGGCGCGCAAACCGTACGCCTGAGTGGGGCTGGGCCGGTGAGTCTTTTGCATTGTGGTGCGATACTCACCGGCTGCTTTTTTTAGCTACAAATTGTTTGAAATTTTGCTTATATAAGCTAATAGCTCTTATAGTACTACCTCCTTTCCAATACTAAATGCGATTTTGGTTTTTATGATACGTTTATTGTTTTGGTTTCGGTTTGCAGTACATTTACCTGTCTCTCGCTTGCGCTCGGTATCTTCTATGAGCATGGTATCCGGGCATTTCTTCTTACAGCATTGGAAATATGGACTTAAATTCTCCTTTTGCTGAACTTCCAAGAAAGTTAAACAATTTGTTTAAACTGAAAACGCTCGCCACCTTCCTATAGTAATAGACGTTTTAAACATCGAACTGTTACAATTTTTTTTGTAATTTTATCAATATTATTTTCTTTAATCATTATTCTGTTAGTTTTTCACAGAGAACTGCTGCTTTTTTAGATGATCTTACATCTGTAAGGAGTGAGGTCAAAAGCAGTTAGATTAAACCTAATATCTTCAACGCCTATTCAGTTTTGTCTTAACAGCATTATTATTTTCTCGTTGAGTTCACACAATCCAAAGCCTTCCGCTCAAACGCCACTGCCCGAATTTGTTTCCTCGCATGCTGTTGTGCGGGCATCAAAATTGCCATTATCCACACTTCAAGAGACAGGCTATCCTTGCCTTGCTATTATTTCGACCTTTCAACTAAAAAGGTTAAAATCTGCCCACCTCGCTGGATGGTTAGTATCACTTGTTCACCAGGTTTGCCCTGAAGAACCTCTAAAGCGCCACTTATCGTCGTGATGTGTGTTATATCTTTATCGTTAACCTTTAAGATTTTGTCGCCGTTTTGCAAACCAGCTTTGGCTGCAGGCATTCCGGGTACAATATCCACATGCGGCCAGCGCTCGTCATTGAGCTCGAGACCAAGCAATCCTTTTCTTTGTGCTACTCTTGCATCGGTGAGTCCTGATGTTTCCGATGAGACTTTCTTCAGAACATAATAGGAAGGCTTACTATGACGGAATGTGTAATCACCGCTCTTCCATTCATAGAACATATAGACCGAGCCATCTAATTCTTTTATTATGTATTTTGAAGCGGTTTTTGTGTCATTGTCATAGATAACCAATCCCTTAGTCCAGGTTCCGGGATAACCTCTTGGCACTTTGTCATTTTTTGAAATCAACCTGCCATTGTTTCCAAATATCATTTCATTTAAAAAAAGTTCGCCTCCTCTGCCTTTCCATTGTTGTTCGCCAACCTTAAACTGTTCCATCTTATCGACAAAATCTATACTCTTCCAGGTTCCGAGGACTTGTGAGTCATTAACAAACGGCCAATCTATCTTGTCAACAATATGACCTTTTTCGTTGATAGTGCTTGTCGGTGGGATATGTGCTTTGTCGTCGCCCATTATCTCATCTTCATCGTCTTCCTGCTTAGAAATCCATACTTTGTCGAGTGGTCCTGAGGTTTTCGATGAGACTTTCTTCAAAACATAATATGAAGGTTTGCTATGACGTATAGTATAATCACCGCTCTTCCATTCATAGAACATGTAGGTCGAACCTTCAATATTTTTAAGAGTATATTTACTGGCAGTTTTATCACCTGAATGGAATACAAGCCCTTTTGTCCAGGTCCACCAGGGCTTAAACGTTCTGCCGTTCGGCTTGAAGATAAGCCCTTTGAGATAAAGATCTCCTCCTCTGCCTTCCCATTTTTTTTCACCGGCCTTGAATTCTTCCATCTCACCGACAAAATCTACACTTTTCCATGTTCCTATGAGTTGTGGATCATTTACGAAAGGCCAATCGATTTTATCAACAATACGACCCTGCTCGTTTATGGTACTTGTCGGAGGGATATTTGCTTTTTTGCCGTATTTTGGCTCGTATTTTAAGCTTTCAGTCAAGACTTTCTTCAGGACATAATAAAAGGGCTTCATATAGCGAATTGTATAATCACCGCTTTTCCACTCGTAGAACATGTAAGCTGAGCCATCTATTTCCCTGATGATATACTTGCTGGCGGTATCATCATCAAGTACTAAACCTTTTGTCCAAGTTTGTCCACTGCGGAGCATAGTACCGCCTTCTTCAAAAATAATATGATTGAGCCAAAGTTCTCCTCTCCAGATTTTCTTATTGGGATTGAATTGCTCTATTTCACGGACAAAATCTACGGTTTTCCATCCCCCGACAACTTTGGGGTCATTAACAAACGGATAATCAACTTTGTCAACGAGACGTCCCTTATCGTTGATGTAACTGGTCGGTGGGATATTTGCTTTTTTGTAAGATTCTGAACCGGGGAGGGGCGAAACATTGATCTCCATGATCGTTCGGTCGCGTTTGTCGATTTCAAACACAAGGCCTTTGTCTTCATAGGTGAGAAAATCTTTCCATTCGGTTTCCTTGATATTGAAATCGTCACCAAAGACTTCTTTGATCTTCTGCTCCGAGTTACCGACTCCTAATCCATTAGCAAACTTGTAATAAGGGCTTATTGTGGTTATCTCTTTGACCGAATCGTTGTGTATCCGAAAAGAAACATCATCAAAAACCATATAGTAGTGTCTGGGAAGATTGTCGAGAGTGTATTGTTCACTTCCGTAGAAAATCACCCTTGGTTTTCCCATGCTTTCCAATACATCATCCTCGCTAATGCCAAAAGTAAACTTACCAACTCGCACGCCAGGTACGATTATGTTATCTGCAATTCGTCCATCGCTAACAGATGCTGCTAAGGCAGTTTGCTCAGCGGGATTGCGACCCATTGGCAATATAATAGCGCCAATAACAACAATTGCGATTAATCCAAGATATCCGAGTTTTGAACTTTTTGGTACAGGTCTGTTTAACATGTGATTAATTCTCCTTTCTAAAGCCTTCTTTGATTCTACTACGCCAATAAGACGTAAACCGAATTTCGGCCTCCAAAACGCCATTTCCGCTATATCAATCAGCATATTACTATAATTTTTAGTTTCGGGATTGAGGGTAACGAGTACCATTTCGTCAACCGCTTGTTCCCTGGCTCTGTGAACCATTGCGTTTGCAATCCATACAAACGGATTGTAGAAGTGAACAATCTGTAATATGGTTTGCAGCAGGTTTACCCAATTATCATCCCGCTTGATATGAGCAAGTTCATGAATCAAAACGGCCTTTAGTTTCTTTTGCGATAACTTTTTAAGCAACACGGCCGGTATTAAAATAATTGGCTTAAATAATCCGCAAACTGCGGGGCTATGTGTATTACCGGACAATCTCAATTCAATATTTTGGCGAATACCAATCCGGCAGCGACATTCATCCAGCGTCCTCTGCAATCTCTCATTTGCAGTTCTGCTTTGAGCAATCATACCTCTGACAAATTTAATCCGCTTAATGAGTAATGCTAAAAGAACCAGCATCCCAACAAGCCAGCCTGAAAATGCCAGGCCCTGCCAGGAAATAGCCTCAATTTCTATCCCAGCAGCCGCCGTTTCGTTCATTATCGGCATCTCAAAAGGAATATACTCTTGATATATGTCAATAACTGCGGTTTCATTCGTCACGACCGGTTCTAAGGGAATCGAACGTTGATATATGTTAAGAGTTGTAGGTACAATTTCTTCTGTCTGCGGTATCCACTTTGCTATAGAAGCTTCATTAGGAAAATAATCCCCCATCAAAGATCCGATTCCAGTTGGTAACGAGAAAGAAGCCGGCAGAATGAGCTTTATCAATACCAGCATCCACAGACAATAACGGAACAGTGCTCGTACTCGCTTTCGCAGCAAAAAATCAATGATCAGCAACAAAACAATCAGCACACTGGTCTGGATAAATATGCCCGCTGCATAATTCCAAAAACCCTGGCCTAAATTATTCAAGCCTTTTATACACGTATTAATTGCCTGGTTCATTTTTTTCTCTCCCAATTTGGTTTATTTTGTTCTTACTCAATCCTTCCTGTTTTTAGCCTTGTTTACAAGTTTGCGCAACTGTGCCGCTTCGGCTTTTGAAAGACCTTCATGTTCAATCAAAAATTGCATCATAGGAGTCAATGCTCCGTCAAAGGCCCGCTTAAGCATTTTGCGAAATTCGCCCCGTTTTGCATCAACTTCGCTTATAGCAGAACTGAAAAGCTGCAAGTTGCGGATTTTTTGGATTTCGAGGAATCCTTTATTTACCATCCGATCCATAGTGGTTTTTATCGTGCTGTATGCCCAGTCTTTACTGTTGGCTAAAGCCTCCTGAACAGTACCAGCGGTACAGGGTTCGTTTTCCCAGATTACTTTCATAACAATCCATTCAGCTTCTGTTAGCTCAGCATTGAATTTAATCTGTTCGGACTTTTTGTTTGGTTTCGATCGCGCCATATAATTATCTCCTATATTCTATCTATGTAGAAACTATACGACATTTGTCGAATAAGCAAGCAAAAAATAATAATTATTTGAAAATATTTTTGATTTCCTGCTTTTTAGCCCCAAAAATCGACAAAAAAACTCTCTCACCTAATCTCGTTTTTTTGCTGGACCTGCGAAGCTCGAAATAAAGTTAAGCAGCATACATTTATTATATTGTAAAATAAAAATGCACTCACACTTAGACAAGCTTCGCTATCAAACGAGGCAATTCTCACGGGGTGAGTTGGTTGATAGTGGTGAGGTAGTCGAGGGAGAACTGTGACCAGGTTTCCATAGAATCGCGGACATCGTGCAGCTCGGCGGGTGTCATGAATTCCATCTTTGTTATCATCTGTTCGCGTTTGGTGACGGTGGGGGAGTCAAGAACCCAGTGGTGGACTACACCGAGATGGACGCTTCCTACTTCGGTGGTATCGTCATTTAAGAGAGCAACGATGCTGTCTTTGTGACCAGCTTCGATGGTGACTTCCTCGGCGACTTCGCGTTCGACGGCGTTATTGTAAAGCTCACGGTAGTCGGTATCGAAGAGGGGGATTTCATTATCTATGGGGTTTATATGGCCGCCTATGCCTATGGACCTGTTGCCGACAAGTCTTGTTTCTCCGGCGCGTCTGCCGCGGACATAGGTGAGGTATTTGCCGTCACAGCTCATTATGACATAAGGGATAAGCTGCTTATATGAGGGATCCTTTTCGGCCTGCGGGCGGGGCATGAAGCGCAGGACTGAGGGATCAAAGAGGACTGAAAGATAGCGATCCACATCGGTTGTAAGACCGTGGAAAAGGCCTACCTGTTCAAGAACTTTTCGCTCAACGACAAGTACCTGCTCATCCTGTGCCACTATAATAACTCCTTTATCAGTGCTTGTGGTTTACCCATTGCTATCGCTCAGGGCTCTGTTGTTTTTTGTCATTAGCTTTCAATGGTTTTTATTAGGGATAATGAAGTGTTCCGGAACTGGGAACTGCGAGCAGAGGAGGAGCACTTCTTTTTCTATCTCTTCGATGATCGTTTCATTATCAATATTTTCGGCGACTTTGTTTATAAATGCGGCGATCTGCTCTGCCTCCGGTTCTCTCATTCCGCGTGTTGTAATTGCGGGTGTTCCTATACGCAGGCCGCTCGGGTTGGAGGGCGGAGCGGGATCACCGGGGACAGTGTTGTAGTTGGTGACTATCCTGGCGCGGTCGAGTGCCTTTGCGAGCTTTTTGCCTGGGATATTTTTATTTCTCAGGTCGATTAGAATCAGGTGATTGTCGGTACCGCCGGTCACGAGATTGAAACCATATTCGAGCAGTTTGTTGGCGAGGGCCTTTGCGTTTTTGACTACCTGCTTTGCATAAGCAACAAACTCTGGTGTATCGGCTTCGGCCATTGCGACAGCGATAGCTGTCATGGTGTGCATATGAGGGCCGCCCTGGAGTCCGGGAAAAACAGCCTTGTCAATCTTCTCGGCGTGCTCGGCTTTACACAGGAGCATTCCGCCGCGGGGACCGCGAAGAGTTTTATGCGAGGTGGTCGAGACGACGTCGGCATAGGGTACTGGGCTTTTATGTATGCCTGCGACAACGAGGCCGGCAATGTGAGCAATGTCGCTGATATGGTAGGCTCCGACGTCTTTGGCTATCTGGCCGAACTTTTCGAAGTCAATTTCCCTTGGGTAAGCGGTGGCGCCGGAGACGATTACCTTTGGTTTGTGTTTTTTGGCAAGATCGGCGATATGGTCGAAGTCTAACCTGCCGGTCTCGTGGTCCACGGGATATGGGACAGAGTTATAGAATTTGCTGGTTACGGATACTTTCCAGCCGTGGGTGAGATGTCCGCCATGAATAAGGGACAGACCCATAATAGTATCGCCGGGATTTATTAATGCTGAGTAGGCGGCAAGGTTCGCGACGGAGCCGGAATAGGGCTGGACGTTTGCGTGGTCGGCCTTGAATATTTTTTTAACGCGGTCACGTGCCATTCTTTCGATAAGGTCGGTTACCTGCTGGCCTTCATAATATCGTTTACCGGGATAGCCTTCGGCGTATTTGTTCGTAAGGCAGCCTCCGCTGGCCAGCATTACGGCCTTTGAGACGTAGTTTTCTGATGGAATCAGGCGTATAGAACCGCTCTGGCGTGCCGCCTCCTGGCGCATCAGCTCATAAATCTGCGGGTCATACTGTTCAAGGGCATTTACCATATTATTTACTCCCCAAACTTTCGGTTTAGATTGCTTTTGGGATATTTCGGACGCTGAATAAAGCGTTTGCGGCTTTTTATATCACAGGGCTCGTTTTTATACAAGTAATTATTTGTTTGTTGACAAAAATCAACCGAAGATTACTATAAGGGGTTAAATAATATTTAAGAAAACCGAATTGGTATAGAGTATGGTAGAAGCAAATGATCAGGGTTTAGCCAAGGCCAAGTCTTTTTTCGAGAAGGCCAGTGCAGTAGCCCAATCGAATAATATCGATTATGCAATTGATATGTATCTACAGGGTTTGCGTTATAGTCCTGATGCACTTGAGGCAGGGCACCTGCCTCTTTGTGAATTAGCTTTGCAGCGGCAGGGAAAAGGCGGCAAGAAACCATCGATGGTCGATAGAATGAAGGGCTTGCGTGGTAAAACGCCGCTTGAGCAGATGCTTAACGCTGAAGCTCTTTTTGCGAAAGATCCGGAACATTTGCCTTATGCCGAGGCCATGCTAAAGGCCGCAGTGGCGGGCGGTTATAAAAAAACGGCCGGCTGGATAGCCAACCTGGTTTTTCAGACCAACAATGCATCCAGTAAGCCATCTGCCCATACATATATCCTTTTGAAGGATTCTTATGCTGCTTTGGGGCAGTTCGATAAAGCGGTTGCCGCCTGTCGGCAGGCGTCGAGACTGCGGCCTGAGGACGTGGCGCTAGCGGACGAATTTAAGAACTTATCGGCCGAGCTGACAATGTCCAAGGGTAAATATGACCAGGAGGGTGATTTCAGAAAGGCCATTAAGGACAGAGTAGGGCAGGAGAAACTACATGCACAGGCGGGGGTCATTAAGACACAAGACTATCGGGTTACGGCAGTAGAAGATGCGAGGAAAAAAATGGCCCGGAATCCAGATATTCCTGCCAATATATTCGGTATGGCCGATGCACTGGCAGGGATGGACACGGACCAGGGGGAAAATGACGCTATAGCGCTGCTGGAAAGCACTTATAAAGCCAAGCAGGATTACAGCTATAAACAGCGGGCTGGCGAAATCAGGATGAAACAACTGAGAAGGAAAATAAGGGAGGCGAAAGATTGCCTTGAGAAAAAGCCCGATGATGCGAATATCAAGGCCGCATTCGGACAGCTCTCGAAGCAGTTAAACGACGTTGAGCTGGAACATTACCGCCTTGCCGTGAAGAACTATCCGACCAACCTTGCACATAAATATGAATATGCCGTTCGATTGCTCAGGAACAAGCAATATAACGAGGCGATACCACTGTTTCAGGAGGCGCAGAAAGACCCGAGGCGTAAGGTTGCATCGATGAGCAAGATTGGGTACTGCTTTTTTATGAAGGGCTGGCTGGCCGATGCGATTGATGTTTTTATCAATGCGATAGAAACTTATGAAATAAAAGATGATGCAACGGGAAAGGAATTACGGTATAATCTGGCTCGTGCTTATGAAGAAAAGGGTGATGCAGATAAGGCATTGGATATTTATCGCAAGATAGCCCAGCTTGATTTTACATATAAAGATGTCAGTCAGCGTGTTGATAAACTGAGAAGCAGTAAAACAGATCCAACCTCTCAGTGAATTGTTAAATAGAATATTAATAGTATCAGGAGATTGAAGTGGCACATTCGTTACAATCGAAAAAAAGAGCAAAACAGAATGAGAAAAGAAGGACGATTAATCGGGCAAATAAGAGCCAGATAAAGACGCAAATTAAACGTCTGGAAGAGACTCTGAGCAGCGGCGATGCAGAGAAGGCAAGCGAGCAATACAAGCTTTTAGCCAGGAAGCTGGATAAAACGGCCTCTACGAGCACGATGCACAAGAAGACGGCCGCACGTAAGAAATCACGTCTTGCCAAGAAGGTGAACGCCCTTAAAGCGAAAAAGGGATAGTTCGTCGCTTATTTCTCGATACCGGTTTCTTGATATTTGATTCCGGATGCGAAATATTAGGAGCGTGTGATAAAATATATCGCCCCGTGAGATAAATGAGGAGATATCTTGCGGGGTTGTTTTTTTAGATAATAATGATGTGCGGACTTCGATTTTTCCATACACTTCATTTGCTTCCATCCTCCGTAGTATTGCAACTACTACGGAGAACGGGTCGTTCATTCTGTGGTTGCCACCACGCCGCCATGCTTGAATATTTTTGGATTTCTGATTTTGCAGGAATGACAGTCTTGGAATCTGGGTTATAATAGCAGTTGTTTAACAACGAAAAAATTGATATAAGGAAAGTAAACATTTATGGAAAATGCATCTTTCATAACAAACGAGGACGGAGATGACCTTATAGTGTCGTTTGCCATACCTCTGGAAGAGGAAGGCAATGTCAAGAGTCTGACTCTGCTTCGTACACCGAAGTATGAGTTTGCTCTGGATGAGTCCGAGCGGGGTGTCAAAATATTTTCTGATGACTTTTCAGACGAGGAGAATGAGCTTTTAGAGAAAATAGCTATCGAGGGGGAAGTAGTGAGTATCAATACCAACTTTCGAACATATACCGTCAGTATAAAAGATGTGGATGATATGGAGGTCGAGGAGTCCAAGAGGATCATCAAGAAAATGAATTTTGACGAGCGATTTGAAATCAGGATGCGCTAAGCACCAGACCAGACTCATAGACAACGTGAAATACAGGCGATGTTTCACGTCCACTTCATTCGCTTTCACCGGATGCAGTATTAGAGCTGCTGCTCCGGAGGACGAGTCATCAAGAAGGATGTTTTTATTGTGTGATATTTATTAAATTGATTGTTTCTTGAGTTTTGTTTTTGCTACAGGTATAATCGGCCCTCATGGCGGAAATATATAAAGATAAGATAATAAAACTATTGAAGCACAGTGATTATACACCTGTGAAATTGGCAAAGTTGGGCAAGGCGCTGGGGGTAAATCCGGAGGATTATCCACAGTTCAAAGAGGCCTTCGACCAGCTACGTCAGGCCGGTCATGTCGTAATAGGGGCGAAGAATTTAGTCAGCTTGCCGTCATTGGCTGGTGAAATCGCGGGGACATTCAGATCAAATCCGAGAGGATTCGGCTTCGTGACGCCGAGCGAGCCCAATTCGCACGGTGATTTATTTATCCCGCCGAGCGCTACGGGTGAGGCAATGTCTGGAGATATTGTCCTTGTAAAGGTTAAAAGACAAGGCAAACGCGACGGTCAGATGCGGTATAGCGGTGAAGTAATCGAAATCCTCGAACGAGCGCAGAACAGATTCGTTGGGACGTTGATGAAACATCCTGAGGCTTGGATTGTTCAGCCGGACGGTAAAAGTTTTGTAGATCCGATTTCTGTCGATGATGTCAGCGCAAAAGGAGCGAAGGAAAAAGACAAGGTAGTTGTCGAAATATTATCGTATCCCACTGAAAAATACTTAGCACGTGGTGTAATAATCGAGGTGTTGGGTAAGGCGGGAAGATATGAAAGCGAAATACAATCGATAATCAGGCAGTTTCATTTGCCGGGAGAGTTCGAGGAAGATTGTCTTGAGCAGGCGCGCGAAGCGGCCAGCCGATTTAAACCAGAAGAAGCGCGCCATCGTGATGATATTACAAAGAAAACGATTATTACGATTGACCCGCCGGATGCAAAGGATTTCGATGATGCGATAAGCCTTGAGCAAAAAGGGAAGGACAAGTGGGTATTAGGCATTCATATCGCTGATGCCAGTAATTTTATACCGGAGGATTCGCCGCTTGATGAAGAAGCAAAGATGCGCGGCAACAGTGTATATCTGCCCGGCAGGACAATTCCGATGCTGCCGGAGATTCTAAGTAACGGTATTTGCAGTCTTCAGCCGGAACAGAAGCGGTTTGTCAAAAGCGTTTATCTGACTTACGACAAAAAAGGTAATATTGTATCCCGCAATTTCGCCAACTCTATCATGTGCTCGACACAGCGTCTTACTTATAAGCAGGCCGATAAGATTTTGAAGGGCCGTACTAAAGACACGAAACCTGAGGTGGTCGAGCTTCTTAGAAATATGGAGACGCTGGCCCGGGCTATTGAACAGCGAAGACGGAAAAACGGAATGATACATCTGGATCTGCCGGAAATCGAATTGGTAATGGACCAATCCGGACTTGTTGTTGGCGCTCGACCGGCGGATGACAGCTATCCGCATACGATAATCGAGATGTTTATGGTTGAGGCCAACGACGCAGTAGCTTCACTTTTAGACAGGCTGAATGTACCTTTTCTCCGGCGGATCCACCCGGATCCGGATGTTATGAGTATGAACAATCTTGCGAAGCTCCTCAAGGCATTCGGATTCAGTCTGCCTCGAAATCCCGACAGGGCTGCTATACAGGATTTGTTAGCTGGAGTCAAGGGGGCCGATTGCTCGTTTGCGATTAATTTAGCTGTGCTGCGAAGTTTTGAAAAGGCCCAGTACGCCCCAGTGCATATTGGTCATTATGCCTTGGCTTCAACTCATTACTGTCACTTTACCAGCCCGATACGGAGATATGCGGATTTACTCGTTCATCGCCTTCTGGAAAGTTACCTGCAAAAACGCATGGAAACGGCGAGTGACATTTCAGCCGGACCGGATTTGACAGAAGTTGGTAAGCATATCACTTTCACCGAACAGCGGGCAGACGGTGCCGAGAAAGAATTGAAGACGGTTTTGTTGCTGCAAATGCTGAGTAAGAAAGTTGGCCAGGAGCTTGACTGCGTAGTTACGGGATTAACAGGTTTCGGTCTATTCGTGCAATCGCGGGAATTCGGTATAGAAGGGCTCATCCGGATGGCCGATTTGGGACAGGACTATTGGAAATACGATGAAAGATTGCAGAGTATTGTCGGCGAGAATTCGGGATACAACATTCGCTTAGGCCAGGGGATAAAAGTGCGAATAGTGTCGGTTAATGTACCGGCTCGCCAGTTGAACGTTGCCCCGGCTGAATCGTTAACCGGCCCAACCGGAAAAACTAAGAAAGCTCAGAAGGCAACAAAAAGAAAAAAGCACACAAGAAAAAGGTCAAAGCGAAAAAGAAGAACCTGATTGATTAGTATAATCAAGTTCTTAACAAACCTTAGAAGCTATAATAAGGGGAGAGAAATTAGTAATCGAAATTCAAAAGAATTACTTCTTTTTACCTGGCTGTGGGAGTAAGTGTTTTTTAGAAAGAGATGGAACCATGAAACGATATCTTTTTTTTATTCCATTATTGTTGATGGTCTGTGTCGCAGGTTGTGAAACCATTCAGGAGGGTCTAAACCTCAGAAAACCCACTGCGCGGTTAATTGACCTTAAAATCGAGGACGTCAAGATGGATTCAGCGACGCTTCTTTTCGATGTCGAGATTGAGAACCATTATCCGGTTGCTCTACCCTTGACAAACTTCGATTACAGCTTATCCAGCGGTGCGGAGAAGTTTTTATCAGGAAATGCTGAGTCACAAGCGGCAGTGCCGGCAAAGAGCAACCAAACAGTTTCTCTGCCGGCCAAATTCAATTATATAGAGATGTTGAAGGCTTTGAAGGGTGTTAGGCCCGGCTCAAAAATCCCCTATGGGGCAGAATTAGGCTTGTCGGTCAACACACCGGGTCTGGGAGTAGTCAGGCTGCCGTTAAAAAAGGAAGGCGAGCTGGTTCTGCCGAACGTTACCGGTGCTAATATCATCGATATTTGGAACATTATAAAACCCAAATAAATTGGCTGAAAGGGACAGTTAAGTAAAAATATATTTGAGAAGACCAATTACAGACGAATCCAATTAACACGGAAGCTAAATAAGTAAACCATCGAAGGAAAAGTATTAATTCTAACGATTTTGTAGAGACAAAAGGACTTACCAAGGTTTATACATAGGGTAAGATTAATGTTGTTGCACTTGATTATGTAAATTTAGCTGTCGAAGAGTGGGAAAATACTTAGAGGTAACTGGGCCATCGGGTTCGGAAGAATCGACCTTGATGAATCTATCAGGAGAGCTTGGCAATAGGATATAATTTATGTTTAAGACAGTAAAAAACAGAGTTTGGGCTTTTGATGCGGAATGGATACCTGATCCGCTTGCAGGGAAATTATTATATGGTTTGCCTGATGATATGGCGGATTTAGATGTTCTCAAACACATGTGGAAGGAAGGAGGGGCGACGGAGGAAGATCCTACGCCGTATTTGAAAACGGTGGTATGCAGGATAGTTTCCGTAGCCGCTGTGGATAGATTGGAGTCAGGGGGCAGTACTAAATTACATTTATTATCTCTGCCTCGTGATGTGAATGATCCAGAACAAATATCGGAATATAGTGTTGTTAGTACATTTTTAGATAAGGTTGGGCAATATAAACCCCAGTTGGTTGGTTATAACTCCGCTTCGGCTGACTTGAAAGCATTTATTCAAAGAGGCATAATCTTAGGTATTCAGGCCAGGGGATTTTGCAGCCGTCCGAACAAACCATGGGAGGGGGACGATTATTTCGACAGCCGAAACAGTGAAGCGAGTGTTGATATAAAAGATGTTGTCGGAGGCTGGGGCAAAGCAACACCCTCGTTGAATGAGATGGCTACTCTATCAGGCATCCCGGGGAAAATAGATGTTGACGGAGAAAAGGTTGCATTTCTGTGGTTAGACGGCAAATTAGACGAGATTGTGGCTTATAATGAATTTGATGCTTTGACTACATACTTAGTATGGTTGAGAGTGGCTCATTTTGGGGGGCACTTTACAAGCCAGGAGTATGCAACCGAGCAGGAATTGGTCAGAGAGTTGATTTCTTCAGAAATTGAAAATGGCAAAATTCATCTAAAGAAATATCTCGAAGAGTGGAATCGCCTTAAAGAAAGAATTTGACAAGTTTACGAGACAATCGAAATTAAAGAGGAAATATCAGGATTGACATTTCCAGCTTTGGTTGGTTCACCGCTACTATTGCAGCTCTGTTCGGTTACGACTCATCTCTCTGACAAACAGATTGCAATTGTATAATTTGAGGCTATAATTTTTTTCAATGTTTAAGAATATATCCATAATCGGTGACGGTGGGATGGGCACCGTTTTAGCCATGCTGCTTTGTGAGAAGCGAGATTCTTCGGTTGCGGCGCAGCAAACAAGTGTTCGAATGTGGGGTTATGACCGGCGGCAGTTGGAAGAAATTGAGCAGAATCGTGAGAACAAGAAATTTCTTCCCGGTTATAAACTGCCGGATAAGATTTTGTTTGAGGCAGATGATGAACACATAATTAAAGGAGCGGACCTTCTTGTCTCTGCTGTGCCGTGTCAGTTTATGCGCGGGATTTGGACACGTCTGAAAGATTATGTCCCTGAGAACCTTCCTGTTGTTTCAGTTGCCAAGGGCATTGAGAATGATACTTTACTGCGGCCGACTGAGATACTTGAGGAGATACTGGATGAAAAACGAAGGGCGAGAGACGAGGAACGAAGGAAGAGATTTGCCGTTCTTTCAGGGCCAACTATAGCCGATGAACTTGCCCAAAGACTTCCGGCGACAGCCTGTGCGGCAGCCGAGGATGAGGCGCTGGCTCAAGAGATCCAACATACATTTTCCGATGGGGTGTCCTGGCTAAGGTGCTATAGTAATACTGATATAGTGGGTGTCGAGTTAGCCGGGGCGATGAAAAACGTTATCGCCATAGCGGCTGGTATTATAGACGGCACCAGAGCCGGCGATAATGCCAAGGCGGCTCTTTTGACCAGAGGGCTGGCGGAGATAAGCCGTCTGGGGCTTGCGATGGGGGCCAGTCGGGAGACTTTTGCGGGACTGACCGGTCTCGGGGATTTGGTGACAACATGTATTTCGCCCAAGGGAAGAAACCGCTCATTTGGCGAAAGGATAGGCAAAGGACAAACCACAGAGCAGGCCTTAGGAGCAAACGAATCGGTCGTTGAGGGCGTTGCTACCTGCAAATCGGTTGTTGCACTTGCCGGAAAATATGACGTTGAGATGCCTATTACAAGGGCCATCTATGAAGTGTTGTTTGAAAATAAGCCTGTGCAAAAAGCCATTACGGATTTAATGAAGCGGGAACTCAAAGCCGAATAAATAGTCCTATAACCTTTTTCCCCAAGATATATAATTTAAGAAGTTTAATTATCAACTCATTTCATTTCGAGAGGGATTTTTCCTCTGTTACACATCTTCTTTTATTTAGAAATATTTAATTAAAAAAGATTTTAAGACATTTTAGTTCGATTCAAAGTGGAAGCCGTAC
>JAVVFI010000269.1:0-7776 GCA_032250555.1 Sedimentisphaerales bacterium | reverse complement strand
CGCAACTCAAATGATGCAATTACAATACTGGATTTAGAAGGCAGCATCATCTCATGGAACCTCGGTGCGGAGCGTATATATGGATACCGCGAAGCCGAAGCGATGAAGATGAATATCTACAGGATAATCCCTGACCATAAGCAGGATGAAATGATGTCACTGATTGAAAGATTGCTGAAAGGGAAAAATATCGAATTTTTTGAAACACAGCGCCTTACAAAAAATAACCGGATGTTGGATATTTCACTTACCGCAACATTGCTGAAAGATGAAAAGGGAAAACCATTTGCCATTACAACAACCGAAAGGGATATTACTGAACGCAGATTCCTGGAAAAAGAAATCCTGGATATAACCGAAAGAGAACGAGAACTGATAGGCCAGGAAATGCACGATGGCATGGGCCAGGTACTTACCGGCATTGCTGTTAAGTGCAAAGGATTGGCACTGAGACTTAAGGATAAATCATTAGAAGAAATGAAAGACGCCTTAGTAATATCAAAACTTGCCAACAAGGCGATTGGTCAGACACGAGACCTTGCCAGGATGCTTTATCCTGTTGATATTGAAACAGGTGGTTTGGTGTCAGCCTTGAAAACGCTGGCGTTAAATACAAAAAAGATTCTGGGAGTTAATTGTCGATTACGGGCTGGAAAATCTGTCTCTGTTAAAAATCTTGTTGAGGCAAAGCAAATATATCGCATTGTACAGGAAGCAATTACCAATGCGATAAAGCACGGCAACGCAAAGAATATCAATATAAAGCTTCGTATTACTAAGAGAGGAACTGTTCTGTCAGTAAAAAATGACGGCTTGGATTTTCCGAAGTTATCCCCGAGAGGGAAAGGGCTGGGGCTGAGGATTATGAAATACCGCACCGACCTGATAGGCGGCTCTCTTGATATTCGTAAAGGCGACAAAGGTGGGACGGTTGTTATGTGCATTTTCCCGAATGGTAGATAAGGTTGCCAACGAAGGATTGTCATATGGCATTGAAGAAAAAACAAGATAATACTAATGAAAATAAAACACAGGTTCTTCTCGTGGATGACCATCCGGTGGTACGAGATGGACTTACCACAATTATCAATCATGAACGAGACCTGAATGTATGCGGTGAGGCTGACGATGCTTACGAAGCTCTGAAAGCCGCTGCTGAATTAAAACCTGATATCGTTGTGGTGGATATATCTCTAAAGAATTCAGATGGTATTGAACTTACTAAAACTATTAAATCAAAATACCCGAAATTATCCGTCGTTGTTCTTTCCGTTCATGATGAATCCGTGTATGCCGAGCGGGCCCTTTTAGCAGGTGCAAAAGCCTATCTAATGAAGGATGCTGTATCTGAAAATATTGTAAAGGCGATCCGTACGGTTTTAAGCGGCGAGATATATGTTAGCAACACAATTTCTAAGAAATTCCTCCATAAAATTGCGGGAGATAAAACTGATACGACCAAAACAACAATAGAGAACCTCAGCGATCGTGAATTCGAAGTCTTTCGTTTGATTGGTGAAGGTTATAAGCCTTCCCAGATAGCCAAGAAGCTCCATTTAAGTGTAAAAACAATTGAAACTTACCGTGGACGGCTCAAAGAAAAACTTAATCTCAACAGTGCTATCGAGATTTTGCAATATGCTATAAAATGGGCAAAGAGTCAGGACCGAGAGTGATTGTCTCCTGATTTATACTCCCAGAGAACTACACTTAAGATAATACTTCGGAAACGGAAGTTTTCCTTGTTCAGACCACATTGTAAGATTTAACTTACACTAAGGTAAGCATTTTCACCTACAGCAAATACAGACTCCACTCCGATTTACACTGCCCGAATGCATGGTTATTATCGGATTATATTAATAACGCCAAACACAAGGCTTCGCATTAGTCAGGCATGGACGCATTAAAATAGGCCGAATGGCTTCGGATAGTGATAGTAGGAAAACTAAGCCTGGCAAAGGAACGGACACTGTAGCTAAAGCAGCAGTGTTGGGCTTGGCGGAAAAAGACGCGGCAATGGAAGGCTGAGAAACGCATAGCTTGGTTGGCAACTTAGTAAATACTGCTGCTTGTAATATTTTAGAAGCTTGCCAGTAACTTGTTCTAAAGGAGTCCAGAATGTCGGATTTAAGTCAACAAAATAATGTGTTGTCTGTAATAGCCGAGAACACAGATGTCTATTTGGATTGGGATTCAGGCAACAAGGCTCAAGGCAGAATAACTGCTTCGGCGTTGAAAAAAAATCATTCACTGCCGCCAGTTCGTAAAAAGAAAATTCTTAAGATTAGGCAGCAGCTTGCCGAAGGCACATACGACATTGATGATCAATTGAACGTTGCTCTTGACCTTCTTCTTGATGACCTAATCGGATAGGACTGCACAAAAGACCACTTGTGTCCAAATACTGGTTCGTTGACAATAGTTTCGCCAACCTGACAAGAGGTAGATTGATAAGTATAGGAGATAATTAAAACCAGTAGTGACAGCAGAATTTGTTACAACTGGGTCGGTAATATTGGTATTCATAGTTATACCGACTTAATATAAGAATTTACGTAATTTTTTCTGAAAGTTATCATAAAAGTTGCATGCGAAAATATTATGAGCGAAAAGAAAAACAGCAAAACTCTTGCAGCAAGAAAAATTAAGATACTGGTTGTTGATGACCATCCTATAGTATGTGATGGATTAGCAGAGCTTCTTAATTATGAAGCGAACCTTGTGGTTAGTGCCAGGGCGGGCAATGTTGCAGAAGCTGTCAAAGCCGTAAAAAAACAGCGAATTGATTTGGCCATTGTCGATAGGTTACTTAAGGATACGACGGGCATTCAGGTTACCAAAAAGATAAAAGCCATATGTCCAAATCTGATTGTGTTGATATTTTCTATGAGTGATGAACTTAGATACATCAAACAGGCTTTTGAGGTAGGAGCAAGAGGATATATTACTAAGGATGAGCTGTCTGAAAATATTATAGACGCAATAAAACAAATACTTGATGGGGGAATTTATCTTAATAAGAGGTTAGCCAAAAAGTTCCCAAAGCATGAACTTAATGAGTACTTAGCTCGTGATTCTAAAAGGTATTGCGAATAATGCCTGAAAATCACGCCACTGCCAATGAAAATCGCCCATTATTTCAGTAAGAAAAGCTAAAATTACTCGCAATACGAATCTCCCAATACGAAATAAAAATCGAAAATATTTTCAGTCAAAAACGCTCATACCAAAAAACAAAAATAAAATATTTCAAAAATTTTTATCCCCTTTTTTCATATACACTTACACTGATTCACTCATCATAAAATCCGAAATTTTCGGTTCAAAAGTGCACACACGTCTAATTATAGAGGCAGACTTTTTCCGACCTCATGGACAAAATATGAAATCTGTAATACACGATATGATAAACGCTCTACAATGCCCTTGGATATTCAACATTCCTTGTTCGATATTCGATATTTCCTTTGCTTTTCTGTCTCCAATTATAACATATTTCCAAAAACACTTTATTTTAACAAACAAACCCAATTTTATGCGTTTTTCACTCAGAAAAGCCGATTTCACGAAAAAACAAACCCAATTCAAAGCCAATTCAAAGCCAATTCAAACCCAATTCAAACCCAATTTAACCCAAAACAAAGCCAAACAAAGCCGATTTCAACATCTCATACATTCTCAAAAGGCTACAGTTATGCATAATTTCTTACCTATAGCACTTTTTCCGCTAACATCGTGCACCTCACCGGATTATAATACTCTTTTTCAGCCAAATATCATGTTGCCAAAGAACACCAATTGAAAGGAGTTGGAAATGAATAAGAACGACTTAACAAGACGACAATTCATAGCCGCAGCCTCAGCAGGCTCGCTCGCCGCAGTAACATCAGGAACAATTCCTGCCTATGCTAACTTCAGCAAAAAAGCCGGCAAGCTCGCAATCCTTGGCGGCGAACCCGTCAGAAAAAATAAGTCATGGCCAGGCTGGCCATACTGTGACAAAAAGGTCGAAAATTCTGTTTTAAAAACTACAAAGAGCGGAATATGGTGCAGAATACAGTCCACATCCGGCACCGTCCCCACACTCGAAAAGAAATTTGCCCAACTGATAGGAGCGAAATTCTGCGTCGCCACAGGCTCCGGCACACAGGCCCTGCACACCTCAGTCGAAGCACTCGGAATTGGCCCGGGAGACGAAGTCATCACCTCACCCTATACCGACCCGGGAACTATATCTTCCATTTTAACTGCCAGAGCACTGCCTGTTCTGGCCGATTTGGACCGTGAATCTTATCAGCTCGATCCCGATGACGTGGAGCAAAAAATCACCCAAAACACCAGGGCGATTATGCCCGTCCACATGATGGGCCAGCCCTGTGATATTGGCAGGATTATGGAGATTGCCAAAAAGCACAATCTAAAAGTGATTGAAGACGCCGCGCAGGCACATCTGGCCGAGTACAAGGGCAAAAAGTTAGGCACAATCGGCGACCTCGGGTGTTTCAGTTTCCAGTCGAGCAAGACAATCGCCTGCGGCGAAGGCGGCGCAATCACGGGTAACAATGAAGAGCTAATGGACAAATGCTATACCGTCCACAATCACGGCACATCCCGTCGGGGACGCACAGAAGTGGCCGGCCCGAAATACAGGATGAATGAATTTGAGGGCGCAGTGCTGCTCGGCCAGTGGGATGGTATTCAGGAACGCTTCGACCGCCGTAATGAAAACGCTGACCGCCTGACCTATAGACTCAAAGACATTCCGGGTATGGTTCCGCAAAAATTATACGAAGGTACGACCAAAGGCTCTTTTTATATTTATGCAATGACATATCAAAAAGAACACTTTAATAACGCCGACCGCAGCAAGTTTCTAAAAGCCCTTGCCGCAGAAGGCGTCAGCCTCAGTCCGTATATAGCTAATGGATTACACAAGGAACCTTGGGTGGACCACATATTAAACTCAAATGTCTATAAGAAAATGTATTCCAGAAGGAGATTGCAACAATACCGCGAACAGATCGACTGCCCCATCTGCGACAAGGTATGCCGGGAATTAGCTATGGTCTGGGCATCGGGTCCTCTGCTCGGAACTAAAGGAGACATGGATGATATTGCAGACGCCATTCAAAAAGTCTATGAGAACAGAGATAAGCTGAATTCTATATAACAGGAAAATATTATGAAAATCAAATGGGTTCTTCTAATAGTGTGTCTTTTATCAACGGCCGGACTGGCCAAAGAAAAGTCAACCGTTTCCGCACAAAGCGATGAGCCTTGGCGGGGGATTCATCTTGGTATAGGTAATAAAAGGTCAGTTGAGCAGTTGACTTCTGTCGTCCCGAGCTTGGCCGGGCTCGGCGTTAATGTGATAGTGGGTGAGATTAATTATGGTTATCAATATAAATCGCATCCTGAACTTGCAAGAGACAACGCCGCCAATGCAATGCAGATAAAGACTCTGCTCGCCGCCTGCCGCAGGCATCGAGTCAGATTGATTCCGCAGTTTCAATGTCTGGGTCACCAGTCGTGGTCGAAGAACACGGTACCGCTGCTTATAAATTATCCCCAGTTTGATGAGACGCCGGGCAAGTATCCGAACAACGAAGGCATTTACTGCAGAAGCTGGTGCCCACAGCATCCGGAAGTCAACAAGATTATATTTGCGTTAATGGATGAGCTGATAGAAGTTTTTGAGGCGGATGCTTTGCACGTGGGTATGGACGAGGTTTTTCTTATTGCCGAAGATGCCTGCACAAGATGCAAAGGCATGGACAAGGCTGTCCTTTTTGCCAAAGCGGTTAATGATTATTATAAACACATTGCAGGAAAACACAAAATTGAAATGCTGATGTGGGGCGACAGGTTAATCGATTCGAAACAAATCAGCTACGGCAAGTGGGAAGCCAGCGCCAATGATACTGCGAAAGCCGTCGATATGATAAGTAAAAATATCATAATCTGTGACTGGCATTACGAACTAAGAAAAGAATATGAATCAGTTCCAATGTTCCTTCAAAAGGGTTTTCGTGTCTGGCCGGCAAGCTGGAAGAAAATCGACGCCGCCATGGCTTTTGTGGATTATTCCAAGAGGCACGGCAACGCTCGTATGTTAGGGCACCTCAATACGACCTGGGGAGCAGTCAAAATAAACGAACTGACCACATTCAAACCGCTGAGATATGCGGTAGATAGTTTTAAGTAGCAATGGCAAAAAGAGAATCGAGCAGCTATCGGACAGCGACACACTTCATCTGCTTCTGGTCCCTGATGAGCAGTTTGCCGTCTGAAAGCGCAAGCGGGCCCCAGCACTCTCTTGTATCGAGCAGGTCCACACTTGCCAGTTTTTTAAAGCCCAGCGGATTCGGTTCAATCAAATAAAGAATACCATCGACGCCATCGACGCTCAGAATGAGGTCGTCAACAAGAATAAAGCCGCCCTTATCGAACACCGGCGAGCGGCCTGTCTTCCATTTGAGCTTTCCGTCAACACTCATACAAGACATACCGTCATTGCGCGTATTGGTCGTGCAATGGCCGTAGAGGTGTCCTTTGTAAAGTACGGGCGGATGGACGTGACTGCCGAATTCTTGAGTAGTGTAAAGTTCATCAACAACGTATTTACCACCTTCTTTTCTGACCTTGATCATTGCCGAGCCGGCCATATATCCGCCGCTAATGAAAAGCCGTCCGTCGCCGACAGCAGTAACGTTTGTAATTGGAATGCGACACTGCCAGCCCTTATATGTCCAGAGCGTCCTGCCGTCTTCAATGCTCATTCCGAGTACCACGCCGTCAACGCCATCATCAGGCTCACCTTCCCAGCCGCCCGCCGGTGCGGAGCGGCCGCCACGCTCTCTCCGCGATGTAGCTCTTATCATTACAAGCTGGTCGTTGCCGTCGATGTTCACAACCACAGGTGTAACGTAACTTAACAAGCCGGGCAAAGCCTCGGATACCCATCTGACTCGGCCGTTGGTTTTGTCATAAGCTACGACGCCGGCCCGGTCAGTTTGGGAAGCCAGTATCAATAAGTCCTTGTAGATAAGCGGATTCTGACAGATACCCCATTCCGGAACTTTACGGCCCCCGAAGTCTGTCCAAACGTTTTTATTCCATACGGGCTTATGGGTGCGCCCGTCAAAGCAATAGACGTCGCCGAAGCTGCCGCAAGTGTATATGTAATTGCCGTCGATAGCCGGGGTCGAGCGAGAGCCCTGGTGACTGAGCCTGCCTTCGGCATCATAAGCGAATGACCAGAGTTCTTTTCCGCTATTTAAATCGATGCAGCGGAATACATCCTGCTTTCTATAGATGCGGTCAAGCAAATAGACCTTGCCTTTACTTACAACCGCACCGCCGTAGCCCGGGCCCAGGTCCAAGGTCCAGAGAACCTCAGGGCCTTTTGCGAGCCATGACCGCAGCAGGCCCTTTTCATCGGAAGCGGCGTTTTTGTTCGGGCCGAGATACTGAGGCCAATCTGCATTTACGCTGGAACTTCCCAGTATTGTTATCAGCATAGCTAACAAAAAATACCTTTTCATACTCATTTCTCCTAAGATTTCAATGTTTTGTCGTCTAAAAGTACAATTATGATATAAAAAACTGTTTTAAATTGCAACTGCCATAAATACGTTGTTTCAAACATTCGACATCGGATTTCTGTTCTATCTCTTTTGGGGGATAAAATTGGGTTTGAATTGGGTTTGAATTGGGTTTGAATTGGGTTTGAATTGGGTTTGAATTGGGTTTGAATTGGGTTTGTTTTGGGTT
>JAVVFI010000268.1:0-7808 GCA_032250555.1 Sedimentisphaerales bacterium | reverse complement strand
ACGCTGAACACCGGGAGTATGTTTTCCCTGCTTGGCATGCCCGGAAGCATCCAGAACGCCAATTGAACGCTTGCCATGCTGACGATTAACAACTTGACGTACAAGAGTCTTGTCGGCGAGTTCATGATTCCAACTGAAAAACGCCAAAAATTCCTGTAACGTGCGAACCGCCACACCACTTGCTAAAGCAATAGGTTCTATCGATTTGCGTTTTAAATTTGCCATTAAACCCAGCATATACTTTTGCAGGTATCCAAATGTTTTGTCACGCTTGAAGCAATGACGTATTTTCTCCAAAAACCGGGCCAATGCCGGTTCAAACGAAGCCAACTGTTCGTTATCCATAAGCAAACTCTCCAAATTATATGTCTTTGAAGAGTTCATCGGCCATGCCCCATATAATTCTTGAGCAAAAATAGCGCTGTCATACTAAAGGGTGCCAATACAAACCCAATTTTGGGTATTCCGATTATGAGCAATGTTAATCTGGGCAAATATCTCCGGCTTCTTAAAATATACGTTCCCACTCCTTTTCCTGATAAAGTCTCTGCCAAAAATTGCCGAAAAAAGGGAAATAATGGCCTTTACTGCCTTAAAAAGGCCGAAAAACCCGAAAAAGTCGTGAAAAACACTATCTGGTAAGGAGGTAAGCAATGTCCTGGAACTTATTTGAAAAAATTCTCAGCGTTTTCAATCCTCAAGATGAATCAAATCAGCCCTCAGAGCAGTGGCCCGAAAGCAGTAACGAGCAATCGCAATCATGGCAGGAAGGCGTATCAGAGCAGTCAGAAGCCTCTCAGGAGCCTTCTCCGTGCTCTCCGCAGACATCCTGTTCATTACAGTCCGAAGACAATGATCAGTCTGACGACAGCGACCAGCCTGAGAGTAATAAGGATTGGCAGCAAGAGTAAAAAAACAGTAATCTCTTGTCATTAAACAACATACGTGAGGTTATCATAACCATTGCTAAGGTAGCCTCACACGAGCCATTTAGGCAAATCAGGGCAGCTTATAGCCAAAATAGCCCCTGAGAACAAACAGTATCCCGCGTTTAGACTCGACGTATTGTGTCATTTTAGCGTGCTTTTAAGATTTCTTAACCGTAAAGTTGTAGTTTCTGGCTTCTTCAGAGGGTGATAAAATATCGAATCTCATAAAAACTGGTTCGTCAATGTGACAAATCCTGTCAGTTTGGCGTATCAGGCTGGTTTTCAATACCAAAATTGGCACCTTTGCATCAGCCAAGCTCTGTCAACATACCTATAAATGCCAATTTTCGCATTCCATATGTCCCTGTCAATAAGCTACTTACCGCAATCTGACCAAAATAGCTGCATATCTGCACGAAAGCTGGTATATCTTTTGCAGGTTTAGTATGAATTATGCGAAAATTAACGATTAAATCTTTTGTAAGCCAGAACATTTAGGAGGCATTTAATTATGGCAGTCAAAGAATTGGCATTTGAAACCGAAGCAAGGGCCAAACTGTTGGCGGGTGTTGAAAAACTCGCTGCAGCCGTAAAACCAACCCTAGGCCCGAGAGGGCGAAACGCCGTCATAGATAAAAGCTGGGGCGGCCCAACCGTAACCAAAGACGGTGTAACGGTTGCTGAAGAAGTTGATCTTCTCGATAAAAACGAGAATCTCGGCGCAAAATTAGTAAAAGAAACAGCGAGCAAGACTTCAAAGATAGCCGGTGACGGAACAACAACCGCCACGGTACTCACCGAAGCACTGTTCAAAGAAGCATACAAAAACCTCGCGGCAGGCGCTGATGCCATGGCCCTGAATCGCGGAATGCAAACAGCAGTTAAGGCTGTAACCGATAAGCTGAAATCGCTGGCTAAACCAATTAACATAACAAAGGCCGACGACATCATTAATATCGCCTCGGTATCAGCCAATAACGATGTAGAAATCGGAAAGACTATGGCCAAAGCTTTTCAGCGAGTCGGCAAAGACGGCGTTATCACGGTTGAAGAGGGTAAAAGTTTCGAGACAACTGTTGAGTTCGTTGAGGGTATGCAGTTCGACCGCGGTTACCTTTCGCCGCATTTCGCAACTGACACGGATAAAATGGTCTGCGAATTATCAAAACCATTCATCCTTGTTTATGAGGAAAAAATCAGCAATGTCGGCAAGCTTGTTCCGCTGCTTGAGAAGGTCGCAAAGGCCAAGAAGCCTTTGTTGATAATTGCAGAAGATGTTGAAAGCGAAGCATTAGCAACGTTAGTGGTTAATAAGCTTAAAGGCGTACTTCAGGTTGCAGCAGTCAAGGCTCCAGGTTACGGCGACCGCAGAAAAGCAATGCTTCAGGACATAGCTGTCCTGACTGGCGCAGAGCCAATTTTCAAAGACTTAGGCATTGAGATGGAAAACATTGGCATTAAGCAACTCGGCCAGGCTAAAAAGGTAACCATTGATAACGATATTACCATTATAATCGAAGGTGCCGGCAGCCAGCAGGGCATTAACGGCAGAATCAAGCAGATAAAAGACGAAATAGAAATTACAACCAGTGATTATGACCGCGAGAAGCTCCAGGAACGCTTAGCTAAGCTTACCGGCGGCGTTGCTCAAATCAATGTCGGTGCCGCAAGTGAAGCTGAAATGAAAGAAATAAAAGCCAGGATTGAAGATGCCCTGCACGCCACCAGAGCAGCTATCGAAGAAGGTATCGTACCAGGCGGTGGAGTAGCACTAATCCGCTGCATCGATGCGGTAAAGAATTTGAAGCTTAAAGGTGATGAGCAAACCGGTGCCGATATTCTTGCAAAGTCACTTTCAATGCCATGTCACTGCATCGCTTTTAACGCCGGAACAACTCCAAATCTCGTAGTAAATAAAGTTGCAGAAGGCAAAGGCGGGTTCGGTTACAACGCAAATATTGATAAATACGAAGACCTATTAAAAGCCGGCATAATTGATCCGGTTAAGGTTACGAGAATCGCTCTGCAGAACGCCGTGAGTATTGCCGGTCTTCTTCTGACTACGGATTGCCTTGTAACTGAAAAGCCCGGAGAAAAAGAACAAATGCCTCCAGGCGGACCCGGCGGTGGTGGTATGGGCGGCGGCATGGGCGGCATGGGCGGCATGGGAGGCATGGGCGGCATGGGAGGCATGATGTAAGAAAGCAGCCTGAAATCGTTTTATGAACCCCAAACAAATTTAAGTATGTAAGCTACTGCTGCTTTAAAATGTACAACCAGTAGAACTAAGAGGCAGAAAATGGACGATAACAGAAACCAGCATCGTAATCAAGATAGTACCTGCAGGAGCA
The DNA here is from genome assembly GCA_032250555.1 of Sedimentisphaerales bacterium. GTDB lineage: Bacteria > Planctomycetota > Phycisphaerae > Sedimentisphaerales > Anaerobacaceae > NIOZ-UU13. The sequence continues at coordinate 4,528 of JAVVFI010000268.1, read as the reverse complement.
AGGTAAGCACAGCGATAATAATCGCAGCTTTATCTATGTTAGTTATTGCCGGTTGTCAGGGAGTCGGCCAGAAACGCCCTATTAGCAAAGATAAACGGATGAAGTGGTGGCGGGATGCAAGATTCGGCATGTTTGTCCACTGGGGTCTTTATGCTGTGCCTGCCGGCGAGTGGAAAGGCAAGAAAATCCCGGGTATCGGCGAATGGATTATGGAAAGAGCTGATATACCAGTGGCGGAGTATGAACCTCTTGCCAAGCAGTTTAATCCGGTTAAGTTTAATGCTGATGAATTTGTCGGAATCGCAAAAAATGCCGGTATGAAGTATATCGTCATAACCAGCAAGCATCACGACGGCTTTTGTCTGTGGGATTCAGAGGTAACGGACTACGACATTATAGATGCTACTCCGTTCAAGCGTGACATACTCAAAGAGCTGTCAAAGGCATGTAAGAAACAGGGCATTAAGCTTTGCTTCTACCACTCTATAATGGACTGGCATCATCCGGACGCTCAGAGGCCTTTCTACCCAAACTATAATGACGGTAAACAGTCGAATCCAAACTTCGCCAGATACGTTGAAAACTATATGAAACCGCAGCTTAAAGAGCTGATAACCAAGTACGGCCCTCTCGGTGTATTGTGGTTCGACGGTGAGTGGATAAAGGACTGGACTGAACCTCAAGGTAAAGACCTATATAATTACGTTCGAGACCTTCAGCCAAACATCATTATCAACAATCGTGTAGGAAAAGGACGCAAAGGCATGGAAGGCCTGAACAAGGGCGACCAGGAATACGCCGGTGACTTCGGTACCCCCGAACAGCAGATTCCGGCAACAGGCCTGCCGGGCGTTGACTGGGAATCCTGCATGACAATGAATGATACGTGGGGTTACAAGTCCTATGATGATAACTGGAAATCAAGTAAAGTCCTGATACAAAACCTGGCGGACATAGCCAGTAAAGGCGGCAACTTCCTGCTGAATGTCGGGCCTACCGCCGAGGGCCTTATTCCGGATGCGAGTGTTGAAAGTCTGACGGCTATAGGCGAGTGGATGAAGGTAAACAGCGAAAGCATTTACGGAACGACGGCCAGTCCACTCGGGAAACTGCCGTGGGGACGATGCACCGCAAAACCCGGTAAGCTGTATCTTCACGTATTCGACTGGCCGACAAATCTTCGACTGGAAGTGTCTGGGCTGAAAAACCAAGTCACGAAAGCTTACCTTTTGTCTGACAGGACACGCACCAGTCTATCTGTCAGACGTGAACTTAAGGATAAAATTGTAGTTAGAATTCCACGTGAGGCACCTGATGCTGTTAATACTGTCGTGGTGCTTGAAATAAAAGACAAATAAGAAATTAAAAAAATAACCAAAACAGATAAGGAGTGAGTTATGAAACTTAAACCCCTGGATGACAGAATTGTACTAAAACAATTAGAGGCCGAAGAAAAAACAACCGGCGGGATTATTCTGCCGGATACAGCAAAAGAAAAACCGCAAATCGGCAAAGTAGTAGAAACCGGCCCGGGTAAACTGCTCGATAACGGCAAACGAGCCAAAATGTCCGTAAAGAAAAAAGACGAAGTCATTTACGCAAGATACGGCGGAAACGAAGTCGAAATCGACGGGGAAAAATATGTAATTCTGCGGGAAAGTGACATTCACGGAATCGTTGAAAGATAAATAATTAGTTCATAGTTCCCAAAGTATGAGCTAAAACGATAAGAAGAAATTTGAAAAGAGGTAATGAACAATGGCAAAACAATTAATGTTTGACGATACGGCACGAGCACAGCTCAAAGATGGTCTGTCGCAATTAGCCGAAGCGGTAAAAGTTACTCTCGGACCCACCGGCAAAAACGTTATTCTGCATAAAAGCTGGGGCTCTCCAAAAGTAACCAAGGACGGCGTTTCAGTCAGCAAGGAGATCGACCTGCCGGAACCATTCAAGAATATGGGCGCAAAGATGGTCAATGAGGTAGCCAGTAAAACCTCAGATGTCGTCGGTGACGGAACGACAACCTCAACAGTATTGGCAGAAGCAATTTACAATGAGGGATTAAAGTACGTTACGGTCGGCGTGAATCCAATGGCCATTAAGCGGGGAATCAGTCAGGCCACCGAAGTCGTCACCAAATACATCCAGGATGTCAGCGTGCCTGTAAAAGGCCACGGTGACATTGCGAAGGTTGCAACCATCAGCGCAAATAATGATCCTGAGGTAGGCGAAATCCTGGCCGACGCAATCGACAAGGTTGGCAGCGATGGAGTCATTGAAGTCGAAGAAGGCAAGGGCATGGAAAACGAGCTGACCGTAGTTGAAGGTATGCAATTCGATAAGGGCTATATGTCGCCGTATTTCATGACTAACGCTGATACCCTTGAAGCTGTCCTTGAAGATGCTTATATCCTTCTGCACGAAAAGAAGATATCCAGCGTTCGCGAGCTTATTCCTCTGCTGGAAAAAGTCGCACAAGTGGGCAGACCATTGCTGGTTATTGCAGAAGACGTCGAAGGCGAGGCCTTAGCGGCATTAGTTATCAATCGTCTGCAAGGCATACTGAAGGTCTGTGCGGTCAAAGCTCCGGGATTCGGCGACCGCAGAAAAGCAATGCTGGCTGATATAGGAATCTCAACTGGCGGACAGGTGATTACCGAAGATTTGGGCATTAAGCTCGAAAGCATTGAGCTTTCACAACTTGGCCAAGCCAAAAAAATCATTGTTGATAAGGACACTACAACAATAATCGAAGGTGCAGGCAAAAAGAAAGACATTAAAGGCCGCTGCGAACAAATCCGCAATCAGATTATAGCCACAACCAGCGACTACGACCGTGAAAAACTGCAGGAACGCTTAGCTAAGCTGACTGGCGGAGTAGCCGTCATCAAAGCCGGCGCCGCAACGGAAACGGAAATGAAGGAACGCAAAGACCTTCTGGACGATGCGCTTCACGCCACAAGAGCTGCTGCCTGCGAAGGTGTTGTAGCGGGCGGCGGAGTAGTGTTCCTGCGTGCCATCGCTGAGGTGGAAAAAGCCAAGGCAAAAGCAAAAGGTGATGAAAAAATCGGCTTCGACATTGTCGCAAAAGCACTTAAAGCACCAACAACCCAAATTGTTGACAACGGCGGTGAACAAGGTGACGTGGTAGTCGCTCAACTTCTGGATAAAGGCAAAAACATTGGATACAATGCCAATACAGGTAAATTTGTCGATATGTTCAAAGCGGGAATTATCGACCCGGCAAAGGTTGCCAGGACCGCATTGGAAATGGCCGCTTCAGTGGCAGGGCTCATGTTAACAACCAACGTGTTAGTAACAGAGTTGAAAGACAAGGACAAAGACGAAGAGCCAATACCGGGATCGGTAAGATAAAATCTTCGTGAATTGCAGCTAAAGTTACGAGCAACAAGTCACGAAGTATAATATTATGGCCAAACGTGATTACTATGAAGTTTTAGGCGTAAGCAAGAATGCTTCCGCTGACGATATCAAACGCTCATACCGGCGTATGGCGATGAAGTATCATCCGGACAAAAACCCGGGCGATAAAGAGGCCGAGGCCAAATTCAAAGAATGCGCCGAGGCCTATGAGGTACTGAGCGATACTGAGAAGCGGCAGCGTTATGACCAGTTCGGGCACGAAGGTCTTCGAGGGTCAGGAATGCACGACTTCTCGCGAATGAACGTTGAAGATATCTTCAGCATGTTCGGCTTCGACGATTTCTTCAGCGGTATGTTCGGCGGACACAGAAGGTCAAGCCGAAGGGCAGGGCCGACACGCGGTTATGATCTTGAGACAACCGTCGAACTGACACTCAACGACATCGCTAAAGGGACTGAGAAGAGCATCGAATTTACTCGCCAGGACTCATGCAGTGAATGCAACGGCAGCGGAAGTAATAAAGGAAGCAAGCCCGGACGATGTCCGACCTGCAACGGCAGCGGTCAGGTCGCCAGGGGCGGCGGTTTTTTCCAGATGGTCTCAACTTGTCGACAGTGCGGCGGCAGCGGACAGGTCATTACCAATCCGTGCAAAAAATGTAAAGGCACGGGAAGAGTGCCCAAGAAGCGAATCGTCAGTATTAAAATCCCCGCCGGAGTACATGAAGGACAGGGTATAAGAGTCGCCAGCGAAGGTGAACCCGGCCGAGGCGGTGGACCAAGGGGCGATTTGTATTGTTATGTCAGAATTAAACCACATAAATTTCTACAGCGTGACGGAAGTGATCTGGTTGCAGTTGTGCCAATAAGTTTTACACAGGCCGCTTTAGGAACGACAGTTGACGTTCCAAGCCTTAATGGTACACAAGGTTTGAAAATTCCGCCCGGGACACAATATGGAAGTATCTTTAGAATTAAAGGCCAGGGCCTGCCGAACCTAAGGACCCGGCGGACCGGTGATGAACTCGTGCAAATTACTATCGAAACACCAGTGAAACTAAATGCAAAACAGGAAGAGTTACTGAGAGAATTTGCCAAAAGTCAAAATAAAAGTGTTTCTCCGCAATCCACACGCTTTTTC
>JAVVFI010000267.1:0-7841 GCA_032250555.1 Sedimentisphaerales bacterium | reverse complement strand
TTTCATGTTTGTGATACGACTTGGCATCGTCCGGTTTCTCAAGTATCCTTTGAGCGTAAGTTATCTGTTGATCAGTGGGCTTTCGAACTTTAAGAGTAAGCTCATTTTGCATAGCATCCAATTTAACCCAATCCTGAAACTTTAGCTTCTTATGTGATTCATAAACAGCACCGGCCACAAGGTCGGCAACCTGCTGCATCTTTTCATAAGGGGCAAATCTCTTCTGAGTTTTATGGAGCCAATCTATGTTGTTAATATCTCCACTTGTGCCATTGGACAATATTCCAACAAATGGAGGATCATTTCGATCAGCACCAAGCATTTGCTGGATTTTGTCAGCGAATATTTCGAAGTAGTCGGCAGAGATTACTCCTCGCTGAGCGTTACCAACATAGTGAAGTGAATAATTTGCCAAAAGAGCGACTGGTCGGCCATCCATTGACTTTATCGATAAGAATGCAATTTGTGGATCGGTGGGGCCTGCTGCTTTGAGAATGTTCGGATTACCACGACCGGGATTCATGACGACCTTATCTTCACCGCCAAAAGGATTAGGAACCGGTACACCCGGCTTCATAAAATACCGCCGGTTGAAGACCTGCGTTGGCTCCTGTGCACTGCCCCAGCCAATTCGAGCCGGTTTAAGGTTGTTTGCAGCTCGGCGGACACCATCGGAAATACGCGATACAAGAAACTGCTGGTATCGGCTCAACTCATTGTCTTGTCTCAGGCGTTTTGTGCCCCTTGCAGTGATCGAAGAATGTGTATGAGTCGCAGACATCATCATATTTTCTGTTGGAATTGATGTCTTTTCGTTAATAATTTGTTTTGCTTTATCGTAAACTTCGCGAGATATTCCCAAGTTGTCGCAGACAACAAATACAAGCTGCGTTTTGCCATCGTCAAGCACGAGACATTTTGCATATAATTCATCGTGCACATGTGAGGCCGGTGGCGAGTTCCAGCCGCCCACAACAGGCTCATCCAATGGCGGTGTGATATTACTAACAGCGGCTCCGGCTCGAAAGATGCGTTTAGAACCGGTTCCGATTTCTGAGGAGCCATTAGCTTTGGCCAGCAGAGGTAGTACATTGATTATGATTAAAGAAAATAGAAAGTATCGGGTCAGGAAATTTAGCTTATTCATTATATTTGCACTCCTCAGATCTAAGTTATTATAGTTTATTATAATCATAAAACGATAAAGTGTCTATTATAGAAAACATTATGGCTATTGCATTTTTTTACCTTTTGAGATATGATTCTTACTATTAACATCCTTGTCGGCGTTTTTAATTGCAAAAGTGATTCGAGGATATAATTCACCATAATCAGGAGATGGTTTATGAAACGAAATAATTCTTTCGCTCTGGCAGGTGGAACATTGACATTGTTATTAATTTCATTTGTCGGCACAGCAAGCATCGGCAAACAGGTCGAAACCAATGATGTTTATCTGACTGTGCGGGATTTCGACGCCATTGGCGACGGTGAAGCGGACGACACAAAGGCTTTCCAGCGTGCGGTCGATTCAGGTCGGGGTGATGTGTATGTTCCAAAAGGGACATACCGGGTTACTAAAACCATTGTAGTTGATTTGGACCGAATCGGACCTGTGTCGATTGTCGGCTCGGGCACGGCGAAGCTCGTAATGGCCGGTCCGGGACCGGCTTTGAAGCTGATTGGCACACATAAGGGGACAGCAGACCCAGGTACCGTAGAAGATAATGTCTGGAAGAATCAGCGGATGCCATCAGTGAGCGGACTTGAGATTGTTGGTGCTGCGCCATTGGCATGTGGTATAGAGGCGAGAGGTACAATGGAAGCAACATTTTCACGGCTACAGATCCGCAAGGTGCTGCACGGAATTCATCTTACGGAGCGTAACCGTAATGTTATTATTTCCGATTGCCATATTTATGAAAACCGCGGAATTGGAATATATCTCGATCATGTGAACCTGCATCAAATAAATGTAGGCAATTCACATATAAGTTATAATGATGAGGGAGGGATTGTTCAGCGTGGAGGCGATGTCAGAAATCTACAGGTTGGTAATTGTGATATCGAAGGAAATATGGGCCAGAAGACCTTGCCGACGGCAAACGTGCTTATTGACGCTACAGGTGGTTCCATCGGAGAGATTGCTATCACCGGTTGTACAATTCAGCATACTCACAATGCCGCCGGCTCGGCCAATATCCGTATGATTGGAGAGGGACAGCCCCGAGGAGCATACGCAAATGGTGAGCTTCGAGGCGGCAACATTACCATCACCGGTAACGTACTCAGTGACGTTCAGGTCAATATACATCTTAATAATGTTCGCGGGGCTACAATCGTCGGCAATACAATCTGGAAGGGCTATACACATGATTTTCTAATCGAGAGCTGTTCAAGTGTCGCTATCGGTTCAAACATATTAGATCGCAATCCTCGTTATCATTATGGAGATGGTGCCAGTGCTAATAGAGGTCTTGTCTTCCGTGATTGTGACAGCATAATTCTTACCGGGCTGCAAATCAATAATGTCTGGCGAAAAAAAGGGGGACTAATCCTGGAAAAGTGCCGGCATTTTAATATATCCGGCTGCATAATTCTCAACTGTGATAACTGTGGAATTCTTATGAATGATGTTCAGGATACTATTATCTCAGGCTGTACAGTTAGCGATACCCGCAGTGAGTCCAAGGAAGGAGCAGCTCTGAAAATCACAAAAGGCAAAGGCAACTTCATTGTAAACAATCTTTTGGCCGGTCAACTGGAAGTCGCCCCCGGCTCAGGTGAGGTAACGAATAACCTGAAGAACTAACTCATAATATTCATGAACTTGCAAGGAAAATGCAGAGTGCATTGCGTTAAAGCACTTCTTGAAATTTATCTTTGGCGGCCCCACAAACGGGGCATTTATCGGGAATATTATCTTTAACAGTATTGCCACATACCGGACAGACATAAATTCTGGCGTCGGGTAAATCCGACCCTGACTTCACTGCATCCAAGGCCTGCGTATAAAGGCCGTGATGGACCTCTTCTACTGCAAGAGCAAACTTGAAAGAGAAAACGGCAGGATTATTTCCCTCTGCTTGTGCCTCGGCGAGGAACTTTGGGTACATTTGCTGGAACTCGAATCCTTCTCCCCTGATAGCTGTCTGAAGGTTCTCTTGGGTACCTTCTATTCCTTCCATCGCCCGAAAATGTGCATGGGCATGGACGGTCTCGGCTTCAGCAGCAGCACGAAAAAGCTTTGCAACCTGAGGATATCCATCGGTATCTGCTTTCTTTGCAAAGGCCAAATATTTTCTGTTTGCCTGGCTTTCACCAGCAAAGGCTTCTTTCAGATTATCACTTGTTGCCATGATAAATAAACCTTTCATTAATATTCTATATTTAAAATGATGTGTATGGTTTAGCCACTCAAAATCTTCATTATGATTATATATTTAAAACCATCCCACTATACGGTTAAACTTAATCTCCGATAGAATATCAAATCCCTATATAAATTCAAGTTTTTCTATTCTTCCTGGAAAGTAAGTAATCAAACATAACAAATGAAAACAATTTCCAAATGCGTATATTTGTACTTTATGAATAAATTTGTTATTATGATTACGAAAAATCTCATGTTGGAATGAACCAGATAATTGAGGACTATATTTTATGAATCATCCGGCTAAATATTTCGTTGTATGTTTAAGCTTTGTAATTTCTCTTCAAACGGGATGTGCTTATTCACAGAATCCATCGCTCGGTATCTTCGAGGAGCATAATGATATTGGAGATGTCGAGAAGACCGGTCATGTTAAATACGATGCCGTACAGAAGAGTTATCTCATTGGCGGCGGCGGGGAGAATATGTGGTTTAACAACGATGCTTTTCATTTTCTCTGGAAGCGGGCATCCGGAGATGTATCGCTCGCCGCAGACATCCGTTGGATAGGTACCGGCGGTAATCCGCATCGCAAGGCCTGCCTGCTCATTCGCCAGAGTCTCGAACCGGATTCCCCTTACGCTGACGCAGTAATTCATGGCGATGGTCTCACATCACTCCAATATCGCCAGGTGCGCGGCGGCCCGACACGCGAAATTCAATCCAATGTTACCTCGCCGCTTAGAATCCAAATTGAAAAAGAAGGCGATTATGTCTTTATGTCAATTGCCCGTGATAAGGAAAAGCTTCATTCAGCAGGCGGCTCTTTTAAGATCAAATTCAGTGAGCCATTCTATATCGGATTAGGTGTTTGCGCCCACGACAATGCAGTATTGGAGAAAGCCGTTTTTTCAAACGTCGAAATAAAGACAGTAAAACGAAATACCACCGAAGAAACTGTGCTGGAAAGCACATTAGAAACCGTAGCTATCGCTTCAAAAGACCGACGTGTTGTTTATCACACCCGTAGTCATATCGAGGCTCCTAACTGGTCGAGGGATGGCAAGTACTTTCTTTTCAACAGCGGTGGTAAGATTTACAAGTTGCCGGTAGAGGGCGGGGAACCGAAGTTACTTAATACCGGATTCGCAACACGCTGCAATAACGACCACGGTATATCACCGGATGGCAAGCAACTGGTAATAAGCGATCAATCCCAAGGGGAAAGGAAATCGCTTATTTATACTTTGCCGATTGATGGCGGGATGCCACGCCGATTAACTTCGCTTGGCCCATCTTACTGGCACGGCTGGTCGCCGGATGGAGAGACCCTTGCTTTCGTAGGGGAGCGCAACGGCGAATATGACATATATACTATACCTGCAACAGGTGGTGAAGAAAGACGTTTGACTACAGCTCTGGGACTGGACGATGGGCCCGATTATTCACCAGACGGCAAATACATATACTTTAACTCGGTAAGAACAGGTACAATGCAAATCTGGCGAATGAAATCCGACGGGAGCAATCAGCAGCAAATCACATTCGATAATTACAACGACTGGTTCCCACACCCCTCACCCGATGGTCGATGGATTGTGTTTCTATCGTTTGAAAAAGAGGTCGAAGGGCACCCGGCGAACAAAGATGTTATGCTGAGGATTATGCCGACAGATGGAGGGGAAATTCAAGTGCTCGCCAAACTCTTCGGCGGACAGGGCACGATCAATGTGCCATCCTGGTCACCCGACAGTAAAAACATAGCCTTTGTGAGCTATAGGCTGATTAATCCCTGACCGGGATTTGTTAGAAACAGTTTTGACTTTTCTTTGTTTTAAGATGCTGCCTATATTACTGGGTATTGCCGGCGTTTTCGGTCTGTTCGTAGATTTGGGCGATATTGGAGAGCAGTTCTTCGAGTTTTGAAAAATATTCATCTTCTGAAAAAATCTCTCTCGAATCACGAAGCTTCATAACTTTCAGTTCAAGATCATCCCGTTGTGCTCGCAGAGAGGGAGCCATTTTCATTTCATCTTCACTATAAACCAGGTAAAATTGGTGTGCGCGGTAGCCGTCGAGAGATGCGCCATCCCGTGCCTTTTGTATAGGCCGGATGCCTCGAAACCAGTCAGCCCTCGTGCCCAGTCCATCTCCATTGTCATCGAGCAAGGCATGTTCTGTGATAAGGCGGCCTGAGGCAGAATAGAATTCATCAACACGATTAGAGGCAGTCAGAAAAGCTTCGAGCAATGAAGTCTGGCCATCTTTGTCAAGGTCTGCTTTTGGATTGGCGATTGAATCGGAAAGGTATTTACCAAATCTCGCATAGTTCTGTTCAAAACCACCCTTGGTTGCAGTGATTATTACACGCTGCTGCGCAGACAACTTACTTAAGAAAGGAGCACTTGACGAAGCTGCATTTATAACCGCAACGGGTCTTTGAAATGGCTTAAGCCAATCAGCCAAATTATCGGCCGAAATATCAGGGCCACGGAGGTTGAATTTCGCCACCCTTCCATCGAAAGTTCCATGACCGATTAAAACAAACCATAAGGCAGCAGTGGTTTGTTTCGACTCATTCATCAATATGTCTTGTAAAATCACACGGTCTGAGGAGCCATCAGTTTTGTCCAAACCAATTGAGATATATTTCACATGGCCTTTTAAGCAGGCTTTCTCCCAGAAACCCGCCCACTCGGTAAATTGTGCCTCGTATTCCGGGGTGCCGGCAGCACCTACAACAACAATTACGACAGGAATTTGTGAGTTTTCAGCCTCTGATGTTTGCGCAGAAAGTTCAGCGCCTCCGAGAGCCAGCATTCCAACCAATAATGTTATTATTATCTTCATGGCATCCCCTTCCACCGTCGAAGAGTCCATTCACCGGCAAAACAAATCAGAACAAACAGGAATATAGCCGGTAAAATTCCCGGCAAATCCCACAACGGCTTGACCCATGTATCAGTGATTGGGGCAGCCCGGTTAGGCAGGTTACTAACAAACTCATCTAACTCGTCAAGCTCAATAACATTGCCTCCGGTCTGATTAGCAATTCTTTCGAGCAATGGACGATTGGTTCCTATCGACCTGAATTCATTAGCTTCAAGATCAACAGCCCATCCGGTTTTTGCGTCACCAAGCTCGATACCATTGGCATCGGTTACAACGGCACGGGCAAAGTATCCTCCATTAGAGCGAGGAATATGTGTGGCCTCAAAGAGCCCGCTTTCTGTAAGCACTGGTTCGGCCGTTAACAGTACTTTTTGGCTCTGGGGTTCACGCACTTCTATGGCAACTGAAACATTATCCATAGATTCAAAATCCTTATCACGGGCATAAACCTGAAGCATAACCGGCTGATTTATTTTTTCCGGCTTGTGCACCGCTTTGAGAGATATCCGGTCGGGTACATCGGCAACCAGCCACCGTAAAGTTTGTCTCCAGAATTTATTCATATCCTCATGCATTTGAGACTGCTTCATACCCCATCGCCATATATCACCGATAGTCAATGCTGCGACACGCCCGTTGCCATACCTCTGTATAACCAGTGCCGGGATCTGATGATCCGGATCATTGCCAACAGTAGTAATTACTCTCGCACCCGGTTTAACCGCCCGCGTACAATTGAGCACACGAAACGCAGGCATCTTCAAGAACCGCTGTAGTTCATCCTGCTCATTGTCACATAATCTGGCCCAGGGCTGGAGTAAGCCTTCTCGAGTAAGATTCATATATGCCTGATTTACTGTTTCCTGCCGGGCCATCCGGTCCAGATAGACAGGTAGTATATGACCTATAGGTGTGCGATGGAAGTTGCCCTTCTGGAATGATTCTTTTCCGCCGAGCATTAAGAAACCCCCACCTCGACCGGTAACAAATTCCTGAATCAGCTCCATTTGGTCATAAGAGAAGAATTCCGCTTCGACGTCATCGAGTATGACCGCATGATAACTGAATAATTCTTCTTTTGTTTTGGGGAACCCATCTCGAAGCTCCTCCTTGTCACGGGTGTTAAGTCGGACAAGAACAGGCTGATCGTACTCTTCGGTTTCTTCCTTATCTTGACTGTCAAACCCGCGGTACAGCGGATTGCTCACCTCTCCGGCGCGTCCCCGCCAATCATACTTCGGTTCCCGTCTTGCGACACGAAGAAGTCCCACAAGCTGTATCTGCTCATCTTCGCTGATTGCCCTCTGCAGAAATTTATACTCCCAGTTCGGCCTTCCGGTGACATACAGAATACGATACGGCCCTTTGCCGCGATCAACGACAACTGTACGTTTGTTGTTGGCCAGTGTCGCTTCGGATGGTCCTTTATCCTGTTCCGGGATTTCATCGGGCGGGATTTCTTCTGTTACATTAAGGTTATAAAACAAAACACCGGTCTTATCCGGACGCAAACGAAAACGGAATGCCTGTTTCTCATTATCCTTCGATATATTGTGTGTTTGTCGTTCTACCAACT
>JAVVFI010000266.1:0-7857 GCA_032250555.1 Sedimentisphaerales bacterium | reverse complement strand
ATTAATAATATTAATATTATGATTCATATCATTTTTTATATCATTACTAAATTTTAATATAATATCATTAATTTTTATATCATCTTTATTTATTTTTTTTTGAAAAAATAAATTTTTCAAAAAAATATTTATACCGGCCACAGTTGACACGGAAATGAAGTAAGCTCAATCAGAATTTGTTTCACCGGTTTTGATACCTTTTAGTGTTTGTGACAGAATTGATTAATCTTGAGCGTGATTAAGGTTCAATATCTGTGCCACGCCGCTGACTTTGCTTTGACCAAGCATCTTTTCGGCGGTTGCTTTGGCTTCATTGATTTCAATATCTGAAATGGCTTTTTGCATTTTTAAGAGATAAACCGGATTCATACTAAGGGTCCGCACACCTATACCCAGCAAAAAAGGCAGATATTCTTCTTGATGAGCCATATCACCGCAAACTGAAATTTCTTTCCCATTTTGATTGGCCGAATGGACCACCTTTTTCATTGCACGTAAAACCGAAGGATGATAAGGTAAATAAGAGCCGGCGACATTTTCATTGGTTCTGTCAACACCTAACATGAACTGTATAAAATCGTTGGTTCCTATCGAAAAGAAATCAGCTTCTTTGGTGAAATCGTCTATCAGATCCACGATACATGGCAGCTCGACCATTATTCCGAGCTTTGGTTTCCGGTTGTGTTCCTTGTTTTGTTTGCCAAGCTTGTCCATGCATTCGAATACAACTTCACGCGCCTGGCAGAATTCATCTATGGATGAAACCATTGGAAACATAATCTGCAAATCCTCTCCGGCCCCGGCACGCAGAATGGCACGGATTTGCTCGGCGAACACAGATTTGTTCTGAAGCGAAAAACGTATCGATCTCAGGCCGAGAGCTGGATTTTTTTCTTTGATGTCATGATAATAGGATAAGGTCTTATCGCCTCCCTTATCGAGTGTTCTAAATGTAACGGGTTTACCTTTCATGAGTTGAGCAACTTCTCTGTAAATCCTGAATTGTTCCGCTTCGTTCGGGAGATTATTCCTGATCATAAAAGGAAATTCCGTTCTGTACAGCCCAACGCCCTCGCAGTGCAGTTCATTTGCAACCTTCGCATCGGCCAATAAGTTAATATTGGCGAAAAGATGCACTCTCGTACCGTCCTGAGTGGTCGTAACAGGTTTTATCGAATGCTTTTGTTCATCAAGGGTTAGCCTGGCTTTTTGCTGCGATTCGAATCGTTCTAATACCTCGCCAGAAGGATCAACGTATGCATGACCTGTTTCAGCATCCACCAGGATGGGAGTATTGTCCGGGAGATCAAGAAGTTCATAAGTGTCGCAGACAATCATTGGAATTCGCAGAGATCTTGCAAGTATAGTCAAATGCGATGTGACGGTGCCGCCTATAAGAACGATTCCGCCCGCTTCCTCCGAAGAGAGTATGAGTAAATCGGAAGGTAAAAGTTCTCCGGTTATGATAATCCTGTTCCGAAATTTACCGAGTTCTTCAGCTTCATCGAGCAGATTGCTCATCAGTCTTACGATCAGGTCCTCGATATCCTGGGTTTTTTCCTGCATGTATGAATTACCGCTGGTTGCAAAACTTCCCATATACTCTGTGGCAATCTGCAATATTGCCTTTGGTGGATTAACTCCGCTTTCTATCAGATTGACTACACCTTCCACGAAGTACTTGTCTTTAAGTATCACCAGATGCGCCGAAAAAATTAGTGAAGCGGCATCTGAAAGCTTCCGTCCCACCTTCTCCTGCAGTTCTTCGAGTTGGTCTGCTGTTTTGGCAATTGCCTTATGGAAATCTTCGAGCGTATATGTGTGATCGAACTCTCTGTGCATGAGTATGGCAAGGCTTTTCTTCTTGTTGGCGACCATGACAGGGCCGTATGCAAAACCTTCCGATGCAACTTTGCCTTTTATGACCCTAAATTGCTCTGACAATGCGGTCTTGACCTTTTGCTCTTCCTCGTGCGGCTCATGCATCGCCATAAGGAAACGAGCATTTTCAATGATATTGGCAAGTTGTGATGTAGCGGCCTCCAAAGCTGTAATATCGGAATCATTAAAGTCTCTGCCTTTTTGTCGCTGAAGCACTAATACTCCGATTTTCCAAATACCTCGTACTATCGGAACAGCAAGAAAACACTCGTACCGTTCCTCAAATATTCCAGGGAAAAATTTAAAGTTCGGATTATGAACAGCATCTTTCTCGCATATCGGCTGCAGTTCTTTTAATGCAAGACCTGTTAGACCTTGACCCAGCTTGAGCTTTACTCTTCCAACTGAATCCGGATTAAGACCACGTGTCGCTCTCAGGACCAGCTCATGATTTTCATTATTGTAGAGATAAATTGAACATACATCCGAATTTGTATGAGATGCTACCATTGCAACGGTTTTGTCTAAAAGGCTCTGAATACTGGTGCTGTCCTTGAAAAGCTCATTGAGCTGGCTTATATCATATAAAAGCTGTTCGTTATCCATCAATGTACCCGTAATATTCATATTTACCTTTGCCCGGAAACTTTTTCAGGCAATAAAATCGCCATCATAATCGTTTTAGCTGTTGATTTCTATCTTTGTTTATACTTATTACCGCGACAAATTGTTCTCTATTGATGTGTTGCCTATAAAATCCCCAGTTGCCAAACCGGCAATTATTGAATGCAATTATAAATAATCATATAATCCGGTATAAGGAAATCATATATATCGAAATAATTTTTTTTATGGGTACTAACATTATCATAGCTAATAAGAAAGCCCGGTGGGGGCTGAATCGTTCACGTGTTCGTCGGGCCGAGGCCTTTCTTGACAAGAACAAGTTTGCCTTTTCTTCATATACCACAGATTATCCCGGCCATGCGCTGGAAATAGCGGCCCAGGCAACAATCCAAAAAGTGGATATTATTGTCGTAATTGGTGGAGATGGGACCTTAAATGAAGTCATAAATGGTGTTTTGGCGGCTGGATGCAGTCAGATTCCGTGCATTGGTATTATTCCAACAGGTTCCTCCAACGATTTTTCGAAAAGTCTTGGTTTGCCCCAACGATTGGACAAAGCCTGCCTGGCAATCATAAATGGAAATACCAAATACGTGGATATCGGCCAGGCGGCAGGGCACTATTTTTGCATGGCCTCCTCTGTAGGTCTTTTTGCTGCCGTCTGCGCCGAAAGCTATCGTATGAAGGGATTAAGTGGCTCCCTTCGTTACATAGCAGCTGCTCTTGGCATAATCAGAAAGATGTCCTCAGGGTGGGAAATGAACATTAAAGCCGGTGAAAGAATATTTCGGGGCACCTATGGAACGCTCCTTGTCAGCAATACGCCCCGGTATGGAGGACTCACGTTTATTCCGGAGGCTAGACCAGATGACGGTCTGTTGGATTGCATGTTAATCGAAATGCCTAAGAAGCTGGAAGCTCTGTCCCTTATACCATTGGTGCTTGGAAAGGCATTGGTAAGTCACAATAAAGTCACCATGTTTCAGGCACAATCACTTTCCGTTTCTCTTACTCCTTCGGCGCCGCTTAGCAATGATGGTGAAGTCTATCCGCATCTTTTTAGTTCTGTTGATTACAAAATACTGCCTCAAAAACTACAAATCTTCTGCTAAATAAAAAACATCTCTTGTCTAAGAAACAGAATGTATGTGCGTTTATAATGCAGATTTGGTATCATAGATTTAAAATAATTTGAATTATTATACAGGCATTATCGGAGGTTATTATGACAAGAACTCTGCTTAGCATAATTTTACTGTTAACATCCTGGCAGACTTCGAAAGGAGATGGTTGGCCCCAGTTTCGTGCCGATGCCGCCCGGAGCGGCTACACATCACAGCATCTGCCGGCTTCTCTCTCATTGCAGTGGGTCTATAAGCCGCTTCACTCGCCTCAATCTGCCTGGCGAGCAGGAGATACACGTATGCCTTTTGACCACGCTTACCACACGATAATTGCAGAAGGCATGATTTTCTTTGGCAGTTCCTCGGACAATAAAGTTTATGCCTTGGATGCTGTCACTGGTAAAGAGCGATGGACGTATTTTGTTGATAGTCCGGTACGTTTCGCTCCTGCTTATTGGAAGGATAGGCTGTATATAGTCGCAGATGACGGGTATCTGTATTGCCTTTGGGCAAAAACGGGAAAGCTCATTTGGCGAAAGCGGGGAGGGCCAGGAGAAGATATGGTCCTCGGAAACTCACGTATGATTTCCCGATGGCCGGCCAGAGGTGCGCCCACTATTATCGATGATATTGTCTATTTTACCGCAGGTATTTGGCCTTCGGAAGGAATATACATTTATGCGATCGAGCCTGAAACAGGTAAAGTTCTGTGGGTGAATAATTCAAGCGGTAGTATGCTCATGAATCAGCCTCACCCGACCGCACAGGCCAACAGCGGTGTCTCCGTACAGGGCTATCTGTCCGCCGCAGATGATACTCTTTTGGTGCCGACCGGCCGAGCGATACCCGCCGCCTTTGACAGGAAAAACGGCTCATTCCGATACTTTCATCTCCAGAGATATGGACAGGTACGGCCGGGCCCGTTCATTACCCTTATTAACGGCTTGACGTTCAGCAGAAATGAATTGTTTAACTCCCAAACCGGTAACTTGCTGCTCAGGGGAACACCCGGTTCCGCAGTCGCTGATTTCCCAGAATATATAGTCTTTGCTCAGGGAAACACTATTAAAGGTATTCCTCGGTCAAAACCTTATCAAGAAAAGCAGACAAAAGACTCTGCCGGTAAAATAAAAAAACAAAACATTTTAAGCTTGCCTTCCTGGTCTATTGCATCTCCTGAACCGTTGGGTACATCTCTCATAGGGGCAGGCAGAACAATTGTCGTTGGTACACAAAACCAGAAGATACTCACTGCAGATATAGAAACCAAATCTGTTATTATGACCGCTGATGTAGATGGTGAGCCTTTGGGGCTAGCAGCGGCTGCTGGCCGTCTCATCGTCAGCACGGATAAGGGCACTATCTACTGTTTCGCAGACAAAACTTCAAAGAAGACTATTGAGATAAGTCCGAAACCGAAATCCTCTGCTTATGGAAAAAACCAGCTCTACGCCATAGCCGCTGCAGAGATTATCAAAAAAACCGGAAAAACCAAAGGTTATTGTCTCGATATCAGTTGCGGACAAGGCCAACTTGCTTATGAACTGGCCAAACGTACGAACCTGAATATTTATGCTCTCGAATCAGATCCTGCAAAGGTCAAAAGGGCAAGAAAGTTACTCGCCGAAGCCGGGCTTTACGGAACGCGTGTAACTGTTTTGCAAAGAGACCTTAAAGAAACAAAGCTGCCCAACTATTTTGCCAACCTGATTGTATCGGGCGCTTCTGTCAAAGAGGGGGTTGATAATTTACCGGAAAAAGAAATTAATCGAATCCTGAGACCTTATGGCGGCTCTGCATGTCTTGGTAAACCGGGCGAAATGCAATTAACTGTTCGCGGTGGCATTGAAGGTGCCGGCAATTGGACACACCAATATGCTGATCCCGCAAATACCAACTGTTCTCCTGATGAGCTTATAAGAGGCCCTCTCGGTGTGCTGTGGTTCACCGACAATGATTTTGAAATGCCTTCCCGGCATGGACGCGGGCCTGCGCCGCTTTGTCTTGATGGCCGGCTTTTTATTGAAGGTTTGCACGGCCTGCGAGCAGTTGACGCGTATAACGGGCATGTCATCTGGGAATATCCTCTCGAAAACATATTAAAGGCGTATGACCAGGAGCACCTGATGGGAACGGCTGGAATTGGAAGTAACTTCTGTGTGACCCCTGAAGGTCTCTATATACGCAAAGATTCAAAATGCCTTCAACTGGATCCCGCTACCGGCAAATTTGTAGCCGAGCTTCTTGCTCCTGAGCATCCGCAGGGCAAACAAAGTACCTGGGGATACATTGCCTGTAAGGACGACACTATATTTGGCTCTCTGGCCGACACAGAGCACATCGTTCAGTATCGCTACGGAAGAAGCGATATGAGTACGCAATTTACGCAATCCGTTCTTCTGTTTGCGATGGATACGAAAACAGGTAAGCTCAAGTGGAGTTATACTCCACAAAATTCAATCCGCAATAATTCAATTGCCATCGGAAACGGCAACGTCTATTTTATAGATGCACCGTTGGATTTGCGTGACCGTCCTGATTATCCGAACAAGCAACAAAGAATCCAAAATTCAGACAGCATATCTAAAACCCAAAGGACGCTTGTCGCATTGAATATGAACGATGGTGAAGTTCTCTGGACGTCATCGGAAGATATTTACGGTACGATGCTTGCTTTAAGTCAAAAGCACGATATTTTACTGATGGCCTACCAGGACACACGCTTCAAGCTGGTTTCGGAAGTTGGCGGCAGAATGTCTGCTTTTCGAGCCTCGAATGGAAAACGAATTTGGGATATTGAGGCCCGCTATGGCTCGCGGCCTATCCTGAATGACTCGACCATATATGCCCAGCCCGGTGCCTGGGATCTTCATACCGGTCTTAAAAAAGATTTTAATTTTGAACGTTCTTACGGCTGCGGTATTATTGCCGGCTCAAAGAACTTGTTGGCTTTTCGTTCAGCTACAATAGGATACAGAGATCTATTATCCGGTGCGGGAACCGAAAACTATGGCGGCATACGCCCGGGGTGCTGGATTAATACAATTCCCGCAGGCGGCCTGCTTTTAGTTCCGGATGCGACCGCCCGGTGCGTTTGCAGCTATCTTATCAAAGCCAATATTGCCCTGCAGCCTATGCAGTAATATGGCGGCCTATAGTCTCCACCCCAGCCTGTATTCCGGCTTTATGAGCTTATCGGCTTCAGAACAGCCGATGGCCTTGAGCTTATCTGCATTCCAGTTCAGTTTCTTTCCTGTTCGAAGTGCGACATTGCAGAGCAGCGCCGCTTCGGTAAGTGCGCCGGAGTAGTTGAAGTTGCACGTGGTAGGTCCGCCAATTTTGCAGGCCTCGACCCATTCACGGTGGTGGCCTATTGAATTCGGGATAAATGGATCGGGCGGAATGAAATCGACAAATTCTTCTTCGGGCAGCAACTTGTGTTTGTTGTAATCGGAAATCAACATTCCTTTCGAACCGATGAACAGTACCGCACTTCCCCACTTCGGAATTTTCTTTTCTTCCATAAATTCAGGATACGGACCGCCATTGTACCATGTTAAATTAACCCCCAGCAGATTACCGTGGGCGGGATATTCCTGTCTTGCGATGGTCCACTTAGCTGCGCTGTCCGGGTGGACCGGGCCTTCGGCTTCGACGGTGAGCGGGTGCCGCAATTTCAGCGCCCAGAATGCCAGATCGCAGTAGTGACAGAAAAAGTCCCCTAATTGACCATTTGCGAAGTTCCACCAGTATCGCCATTTGAAAGGAGCGTAAGCCGGACTGTAAGGCCTGTAAGATGCCGGTCCGAGCCACAGGTCCCAGTCGAGTGATTCCGGTACGGCAGGGCGGTCGGTGGGGGCATCGGGCTGCGACATATCAGTTGGCCTGGGCGGCCCGTTGAAATTTGCGGCCAGCCATACATGAACTTCCCGCACGGTACCGATGGCGCCCGACTGTACGAGTTCCACTGTGCGGCGATAGTTGTTGCCGGCGTGAATCTGTGTCCCCATTTGTGTTACGAGTTTTTTCTCTTTCGCGATATTTGCCATCATTCTCGCTTCGTACACACTGCGTGTGAGCGGTTTCTCACAGTAGCAATGCTTGCCGAGCTTCATGGCCATAACCCCGGCCGGGGCATGCGTATGGTCGGGAGTGCCGACTACTACGGCGTCGATCTCGTTATGAATTTCATCGAGCATCCTGCGGAAGTCTTTGTATCGTTTGG
>JAVVFI010000265.1:0-7869 GCA_032250555.1 Sedimentisphaerales bacterium | reverse complement strand
CTGTCGGCATTTGCATTATCAGCCTCATCTACTCGCCAGTAGTAGGTAGTACCCCATTTAAGCTGACCGGGATTGTAGCTCTCAGAGCCGAGATTGCCACTGCTTTTCAATTCCAGAGAAGCTGCATCGGTGCCGAAATAAACTTCATGTGAAGCACCTAAACCCGGTGCCCATGTGAGAACTGGTGTTTGTGTTACATCTACAGCACCATTAACCGGATTCAGGCTTTCAACGGCGCCCTCAGTAGTAAAGCTCCATACATCACCTTTATGCGTTTCGATAATATCAAACTCATCTACACGCCAGTAGTAAGTCCTGGCCATTTTAAGTGTGCTGGGATTAAAAGTAGTTGTTCCCTGATTAACTCCACCGGAAGCGTTGTCCACTTCTTCAAAATTATCACCGAAGTAAACGGTGTGGAGTTTTGCCCCGAAACCAGCCGTCCAGCTAAGAGTAACATCCACACTTACAGATTCACCCCTATCAGCCGGGTCGGGAAAGTATGCAGTTTTTGGAGGAACACTAAAGCTCCAGACGTCACCTTTCCACGGACTGTTTGGATCGGCTTCATTGACCTCGTCAATTCGCCAGTAATAGGTCATCCCGGGGACAAGGCCGTCCGGATAAGCGAATCCTGGAAAGCCAACAACAGCAAACGTTGCGGCCTGATTGCCCTGGAAGGTACCTTCGGCGCCATTTTCCACATCATCAAAATTGTCGCCAATATAAACATCATGCGAGACTGCGCTAACTCCAGGTCTCCAGGAAATGTTCGCCCATGTATCGAGATTTAAGGCACCATCAGCGGGCTCCGGAGCAGAAGCCTTTTCTCGAGACGATGCTCCAGGCATAATCCCGGCAACATACTCTCCTTCATATATATTAACAAAATCCAGCCAGAAGGGAACATCAGTGGCGGAACACAAAATCTCAAGTTTTACATTATCAATCAAAACATTTGAAGTGTAGTGATACTCAGCCCACTCCGTTGTAAGGTCAAAATCTGTTGCTCCCCAGGCGGAAATAGAGTTATCGGTTGCTTTTAACTGTACAGTCAGAGGACGTGCTTCTTCCGCCTTGGCCCAGAAGCTGACAGTATAGTCTTTGTCAACGTTAACAAATATAGGTAAATTTAGTACAATGAAGTACCAGTTTGTACCACCTGTTGGGATAACTCTAAGACTTTTTTCACCGTCAATAAACTCGTTTTCATCGATTTCTACTGTGCTGTTTAAGCCGCCTTCATAACCCCATGTGGCCCACTCTTCCCAGGCCGGATCGTCGAGAATAACCTCATCATCTTCAAAACTTGGATTCAGCGCTAAGTTCTCAACACGTTGTGCTTGAGTTACCGGCTGAGCTGCAACCAATACTAAAACAAAGGAAATCAAACAGATTAACTTTTTACACATAATAATCCTCCTTCAAAAACAAATATATACTTACAATTGAAATGTTAAAATTTCATTCCTGCAAAGCACAAAAATTTCCATTACATCTCTGTACTTCGTATCATAAACAATAACACCTCCTCTATGAGATACTTCCAGAAATTATGCCTGCTGGAAACAGATACCCCAGATGCCCAACTGTCCAGACACAATTTTCACTATATTACATATACCACATTAGCCGCCTTCCCGTCAAGGAAAATCCATTGATTACACCCCCATTTAAGCAATGAACCCCCCTTTATGGGCATAATACCTTTACATTTCTGCCCGGTTTTTCCTTGAAAATCTGACTTCCTGATTATATGTTTATTTTACTTGCTATAAAGACAGTGAAACACTATTTGTTCTTAACCGAAAGAGTGAGGAGCTTGGCTATGAAGAAGTCCCTTGTGTTCTTGTTATTTCTCGTTAATGTGGCGTCCTGTGCTGAAAGCTACAATATCGAGACCTACCGAGTATTTGGCCCTGAACATCCGGGCCGGTACAAGCACCCCGCATCCATTACCCAATTGACCAATGGAGACCTTTATATTGCCTACTATGGCGGTTCTGCTGAATATGGCGACGACACCGCTGTATATGGTTCACGCCTTAAAGTGGGCCAAACAAAATGGACCGAACCTAAAGTAATCGCGGATACGCCTAACCGAGGCGAAGGCAATCCTGTTGTCTGGCAGGCTCCGGACGGTCGTGTCTGGCTCTTCTACGTCAACCGCTATGGCGAAAGCTGGTCTAACGCGCGAGTCAAAGGCAAGATTTCTGAAGACGGTGCCGAAACCTGGTCGGATTCATTCATGCTCAACTTTGAAGAAGGAACAATGGTGCGCGGTCAGCCAATCGTCCTCAATAACGGTGATTATCTACTGCCCATGTACTATGAAACCGGCGATGATAGGGAGAAGACTGCTTCTACTACCTGTTCCTATTTCATGCGTTACAATCCAAAGACGAAGGTCTGGACTGAAACCAACCGCATCAAATCACCCACGGGCAATCTCCAGGCTCAGGTTGCCCAGATTACCGATGATTATCTCATCGCCTATATCCGTCGGGGTGGCGATTTTCTGCCTACCGACCACGGCTACACGTTACGCTCCGGGTCACGGGATGGTGGTTACACATGGTCTGACGCTGTTGATACGAAATTCCTGAATCCCAACTCCGCAGTGGATTTCATCAAGCTGCGCAACGGTCACCTGCTGCTCGTTTACAACGATAACATGAACGATCGTACGCCCTTGACTGTGGCGGTTTCCACCGACAACGATAAGACCTATCCCTATCGGAGAAATATTGCAGGCGGTGATAATTCCTTTGCCTATCCCTATGCCATTCAGAGCCGCGACGGTAAAATACACATTGTGTACACGACGAATGGTCGAACGACAATTATGCACGCCGTTTTCGACGAGTTCGCCATCATCGGTTCACCGCCGGAACTCTAACCGACTGTCGGGAATTTATTACAACTTTATTTACTACATCCTAAAGCCTTACTCTTATCCTTCCGGCTTTGTCGAGGGGAAGACTTTGTACACCTTCGAGAGTTTTCATCTTTTCTGTGCCGGGTTCGCCGACCTTGATTGTATAATTACCCTTCTTGAAAACCTTGGGTCTGAATGAAGTCCCGTTAATGCGAAGAGTGTAAATAATTTCATCGTCTGATTCGTCAATGACCTGAACAACGGGATTCCTCATACCTCTGACTGCAATAGTCGGAAGATAAGCGACAGCTTTACGCCCATAGTTGTCCTCTTGTTTGATGGTTCTGGGCCACCCGGGATACTGTTTGGAAGCAGGGTCTGTGATATCTACATTTCTGGGCCAGCATTCTATTGTGATTTCTCTTTTCTTCTTATTGAATTTGACGATTCCAAATCCAGCCGCACGTGTCGTCAGCTTCTGCCCGCCGTTAGGCTTCGGACTCGGATTGGCAACGGCCATACAAGTCACTTTATTTCCAAAACCATCTAAGAATTCACCCGTATATTCCGGTGCACCCGGTTCGCGATTCTTGCCTGGTTCAAGCGGCTTCCACCACCGCAGGTACAGATTTGCAATCGATGGCACGCAGAACGAATAGCACGAGTCATTCCAGTCATCTATCCCGTGATGAAAGATTGTTGCTAAGTGCTGGTCACCCGCAATATGTATGGCAAATGCCCTGCGTATCTCGGCGATTGCTTTATTACGTCCCGTTTGAGGCCAGCCGTTCGAGTCCATATCGGCGTGAAGCCGGTTACCTGTCTTGCCGTGAATATGTGCACCGCCGCAAAAGATTGTCTGTGAAAGTACAGCCTTCATTTCCGCGCCGCACCAATCGGTTCCCCACTGACGCAGAAACTTTAACTGGCGTTCGCCTAATAATACTGCTCCTGGCACGTCTGCTTCCTTTGTGTTATAATTCGGATCCTCAATATGGTCCGGTCGGTTTGGCACAAGATAAGAAGGAATAAGCCCCTCTGGGCCTGACTTGAATTTCCTGTCTTCTATAATGGCGAAGCTTACTCCGCCTAATGTTAGAGAAGTATAATAAACCCCGATACCTCGCTCTATCGGAGTGGGATCATAAGGATCAGGTAAATGGCTGGTTTGTGCCCGCTCAACTTCTTTAACGTACTCAAGCGGGGCGGCATACCCACCGTCATGGCCGGCGCGGGTATGTGAAAGTTTTCCTCCGGCACCCCATAAATTGGCCTGGCCGACGTCATGATCGTCGGGTATTGTAATCGTTGGTGTAATGCGGATAATGTCTCCGAAATCCCTGCCGAATTTAAGCCAGGCAGCATAATGCCTATTGTGGTCATAGACCTGGTCTCCGGAGAAAAAAAGAAGGTCAGGCTTTATTTTTTTAAGGTTTTCAACTATATCGGCTTTAGGTATGTTCCCACCATGACTTGGAATTATGGAATTACCCGTAAACGCTGCCACGACGATGGTATTTTTATTAACCGGATCTTTGCGGATGATACCTGTGTAATAGGCATTCTTGCCGTGAACGACTCGATATTCAATATCTTTTGTCGTGTTCCAGTTCTCAACTCGGAAAAGTGCCGTCCAGCCTTTTTCGATAACCTGTGTCCGGGCTATTTGTTTCCAGCTTCCATTTTGTTTGGTTTCGAGCCGAACGGTTCTGTCTTCACCTTCCCTAAGCGGATACAACTGGGCCGTCATCTTCATAATATTATTATGGACGGTATAAAGTGCAAAGCAAATAACTTTGTCCCTGGAAACTTCCGGGATAGTCAGAAGTTGAGCATTGGCCGTACTCAATAACAGGATGCTTACTATAACTGCCGTGAACATTCTTGTTTTCGTAAAGTTCATTTCTGTCCCTTTCCAGAATATATTACTTTTGCCTTTATTTTCAAAATATCGGCGATAAAATATCAGTCTTGAATCAGGTACGGTTGTTCCGGCAGCTCGCGTATCCAGATATTACGAAAGCACATCGGATTGCCATGGTCCTGGAGTTTGATATGCCCTTTCTCATGAGGGCTGCCGTACCGGGCTTTTCTCTTATGTGAAGTGGTTCCCTCGATTTCAAGGTTATTATGAACAACAACGCCATTGTGAATCACTGTAATACGGGCCTTGCGAATGCACTTCCCGCTTTCATCGAACAGTGGGCGAAGGAAACTGATGTCATAGCTCTGCCATCTGCCGGCAGGGCGGCAGGCATTAACCATCGGAGGGTTCTGGCCGTAAATCGCCGAGGCCTGGCCGTCTGCATATGTCCTGTTGGTTTTGTAGTTGTCATCTGTATATGAATCGAGCACTTGAACTTCGTACCTGTCCATAATGGACACGCCGCTGTTGCTCCGCTTCTGGCCGGTTATCTTGGGATCGAGACCCGTGGGCGTACGCCACTCGACATGTAATTGGCAATTACCGAATTCTTTTACCGTATGAATTCCACCGGCCTTTGCGGGCACTTGCATATAATCATCAATTATCTTCCAATTTGCTTCGCCGTTGCCCTTGTCGCTTCTCCATTCCGAAAGGTCTGTACCGTCAAACAAAACAATCGCATCGGACGGCGGCTGCCCGAATCGTCTGGCCGGTTCGATCACCGGCGGATTCTTACGCTCCATATCATGCACGGCGTACTTCTTAACTTCAATTGCTGCATAGCTGCTTACACCTAAAACCGTTGCCACTAAAAGAAGACAAACAATAATCTTAATCACTTTTACACTCTTTTTCATAATTAGCTCCTCTTATTCTGCTGTTAATCGAAATTCTCCTCAATTGGTTACCGATCGGCAACATTGCCGAATACTGAAGCAGTATCATACCAGCATCGGCCTCCGAAAACCACTTTTTTTTCTCATTTCCTGAATAGTTCAGAACAGTTTTGAATTACTATTCAAAGCAAATGAAGGCAAAAAAAATCAGCAAGCCGGCAGACTTGCTGATTTATAATCCTGAATTATTGGGTAGCCTCAAAGCTCCTGCTTCAACGGTTCATTACTTTTTGACGTATAATGTTTTCCAGTTTCTCAATGTCCTCTCTCAAACGGCTGACTTCATCCCTCAGCATCTCAACCTGGCTTTCCAAACCTTCTTTATGCTCCTTTTCTTCTTGCGGCCGGGTCATCTCCACCAGATGCCGTTTCAGTTGTTCCGCTTCCCCAAAGATAGCTTCCGCTTTTTCATGTTTACCGGCTTCCTTCGCCTCTCTGGCAAGAGCGTGAAGCTGCTCGATTTCTCTCTCTATTTCGTGAGCTTTCTCACGACGAGCCGTTTCGTCTATTTCCATAGCTAACCTGCGGGCTTCTTCGCGGAGTTCATCTGCGTTTTCGTGATGGCCTTCTCGCTCAGCTTTCTCAGCAGCTTCATTAAGTACGGCAAATCTGTTGTGCATTTCTTCCGTATGCTTGGCAGTTTCTCGACGTTCAATTTCGCGTTTCAATGCATGTTCGAGTTCTTCAGCCTCGGCCCAGAGTTCTCGAGCGTGTTCTTTCTCACCGCGCTCTTCGACCTCTTCAGCCATGCGCCGCAGGCGCCCTATACGTTCATCTGTTTCACGAAGTTGTCTGCCCTCTCTTTCCCTTTGATTCGCTTCAATCTCCTCGGCTATCCTCTCAGCGTTTTTATGAAGTTCCGCTGCCTCATCGTGATGACCTTCTCGCTCGGCACGCTCAGCAGCCCCCTTAAGCTCGGCAATTTCATGGTGCATATTTTCAATATGTTCAGCCATCTCCGCTTCTTCAATTCTACGTCCTAATTCCCGCTCAAGCTCTTCTGCATTAGCAAAAAGATGTTTTGCTTCCTCTTCATGCTCATTCGCTTTTGCACGAAGCTCCTCTATATGCCTTCTTGCTTCCTGAAGTTCTTGTTGGTGCCGGTCCCTCTCATTTCTTTCTGGTCTTCTGTCTCCGGCGATGGATACGCCGGCTATAATGAAAACACACACAATCGATAGGATAAATATCTTCTTAAACATTCTTAACCTCCGTTCTCATATGAGGTCAACATTTGCGGCGCCTTTAAAATAAATAAAGGTTTAAAACCACATTATAATTCCTCACGCATATTATATTCTTGTGTATATTATACAACGTGCAGGGCAATCTATAAGATAATTCTTTCTTTTTCCGGGTCAAATCGTGCAACTTTTTTCTGATGCAAACCGAGCATACCCATTTGTAGCGGTGTTTGTACTCGATACGCTAAATCCATTGGGCTTAGGGTCCGCGTCTGGCGGCTTCGGCAGCAGTCGAGGAATTTTCCCCAGTACTCGACAAAGTCTTCCCCATGCTCGATGGCGAAACGCTGTGGTTTCTTATTGGAACCATCTGCTGGTATAAAAACGATTTCGTTCTTTTCTATTGTGAGTGTGCCTTCCCAGCCGCGAATTACTGGAATCCGCTGTCCCGAACCACGGCTGCCGGTGCCTGGGTAGTTATTGCCCTGTGTCCCGAGCACAGCTACAGTGATTTTCTCCGGGTAATCTATGAGCATATTATACGTATCGGGAATCTCTCGCTCCTGATAGCGTAACATTCCGCCCGTCGCAACAACTGTGCTGGGCATGTCAACTCCAAGCATGGATACTACAGGAGTCAGGCTGTGTGGAAACAAATCCGTCGAAGGCCCGCCCGCATAATCCTCATACATCCGCCAGCGGAAGTAGCGGCTGACGTCGAAAGGCCGCTTGGGAGAATCGCCGAGAAAAGCATTCCAGTCCAGATCAGAGCCGGGCCTTGCGTCTGGATTGTCGATTGGCATACCTCGCTCACCCCAGTCGCCCACTCGAAAATAACCGCACTCGGCGTGGATAGGCTGGCCTATCAGGCCGTCTTCAATAAGCTTTTTCATTTGCTGCCATGCTGAGTCATACATGCCCTGAGAGCCGAGCTGAAAGACCTGCTTGCTTTTTTTTACCTCTGCCGCCAATCGCTTGGTCAGC
>JAVVFI010000264.1:0-7892 GCA_032250555.1 Sedimentisphaerales bacterium | reverse complement strand
GTATGGATCTACATCCATTGCATGAGCATCTTCCGGCAGAATTCCAAAACGCGCCATTTCACGTATATACTGGTGATTTACCTGGAAACTCGGCGATCCGAACGAGCAGGATTTTTCCCATTCGGCCTTCCAGTCTGCCGCAGCGGCCGACATTACAATATAGTCGGAATCGTCCTTGGACTTGAAGACGTCAGGACATATCCCCCACCCACCTGCTTCTTTTCCGAGGGGTGCAAGCAGGACAGCGGACCTTTCCGGCCGGGTTGCGTTTATCAATACGTTCCACGAAAAATAGCGTGCCGGATCTTCCTCCAGGACAAGGCGTTCATGCCTGCCGGTGGGACGACTTATATGTTTTCTGCGTTCCTCCCAGTCAAAGTTCTCGACAAGACGATTCTGCGGCCCTTTTCCATTGGGATTATGACAGGAGTAGCAGCGTTTATTGAGAATGTTGCCGACCTGGCTCGCGAAGATGCCGACTTTTGTATTCTGCTGTTTCAGATTTCTAAGACCGCCATACGTTCCGCAAAATGGTGCGGCGGCCTCGGTCCAGGCCCAGACTTTCAGCCAATCTGGGCGCGAAGCCTTTACGTCGTAATGGCCCCCTTCGAGCTTACGGAGCAAAGGAGATGCGCTTGAACCGAGAGAGCGTGGCGGCTGGTTACCGAGTCCGTTCCGGCCGTCGCCGATTTGGCTTCGCATGGCAAGTGAATAATAACTTATTGAATATGTGGCTCCCATGTCACCTTCAAGACAGAGACGCCCCTCGCGTTTTTCAGTATTATGGCATTCGATGCAATATTTATCGAGCACCGGCTGGACGTCTCGTACGAAGTCCGGCACACCCGGTATTCCTTCGATTTTTTCGATTTTCGAAGGAGGCCGTTGAACTGCCTTAATTTGAGTTATATTTCCAGGATTTGCGTTTGAATGGCTCCGTGAGTTGTGGCATCCGATACAGGATGTTGTTTCGCCGGGCCTTACGCAGGTAAAACTCTGCATTCGTCTGCACGAGAGGTCATTCTCATCGAGTGCGACATAAAAAACAGGACGGTTAGCCGGCAGTTCAAAATACGCCGAGCCGTCAGATTCGACTGGAACGGTACCAAGAATTCGCTCGAGATTGAATGAGCCGAGCCAGCTTAGTGTGTCCGGCCCGCCGGAAAAGTTGACAGGTTTTGGAAGGGTTTCGATAATGAGCAGCTTTTTTATCTCGCCGCGTTTGATTCCTTTTAGGTTCTGAGAATTATAAATATCAACCATTATGTGTGTTCCGGTGGACATGGCCGAATCGGAACGTTTTGCGATGATTCTTTCACGTGGCCGTTTTATAATAGGACGGGGCGACTGAGTAAGCCATTTATTTTTGTTGTTCTTTATTTCGTAGATTGCATGCGGCGTGTATTTTTCGTCGTCTTTGTTTTTAGTAACGAAAACAAGCCGGGACTTGCCCAGTTCAGCGGCGAGTATGGTTTCGGCGCTTAGCGGCCAGGGATCAGCGAGGTATCCTTTGCCCCATGGAAACAGAATATGTTCAAGGCCACGAGGATCATCGGGACCATGTTTTCTGGAGAAGAAGGACAACCAGCCGTAATGGTCACGGTGTCCGTGGCCGGGCGAGTAAATTCCCATAACGCGCTCGTCGTTCGGGATTGGCTGGCATGAGAGGAACACTCCCCATGAAACTTCATTGCCGTAGTATATCTCCTGATTTGTGCCATCCGGATTCATTGTCCAGAGATGGTGGAACTCTACCTGTGAGCGGTCGACGTATTCCCATCGCATATAAAGAATCTGTCCATTGGGCAGTACAGACGGTGTGTTGTCGTGTTCGATGTTGCACGAAAGCATTTCAATATTCTTGCCGTCCCCATCGCAGCGGTGGATTGTGCCGACCTGGGTTATCCAGCATCCAACCCATCGTCGGGCACGGGTCGAGATGAAAACGATACCGCCATCGGGGAGGTATTCGGGTTCATAATCATCGAAAGGCCCTGAAGTAATCTGGCGAATGTTTGTGCCGTCAACGTTAATCTCATAGAGATTGTAATTTTGCAAGTTTTCTTTTCGCCAGGCAAAAATAATTTTCTTTGCATCGTAGTGGACCTTCGGGTCGCGGATACAGCCTTTGTCTGCTTCTAACAAGACGGTAAGCTTGCCCGTTTTTAAGTTTAGTTTGCAAAGCTGTGCACCCGTCGTATAGGCAGGATCATTCTCATTATCACAGAAGTAGCCAATATTTGCATACCAGTGCGGATCTTCGTATCCCCCGCGCTGGACGAATATGATTTCTTCAATATTATCAAACTCGTGAGGTAGAGATTTCAGCGCCTGCCTGAAAACACCGTTGTTGAGGGTATCGATTGAGGGAAGATTCGCGAATGTTACTGTTGTTGTCAGGATTAAGGCACAAAATACAATATTATTTTTCATCATAATACTATTAACAGCCAAAGCAGATTCTTAACGCTGTTTGCTCCAGAAAAAACTTTATTTGATAATCCTTAAGAGTACTTAAGTATTATACCGATATACAAAAAAATTGTCCAGACTGCATATACTCGAACCAGTTAGTTTTCTGCCATGTTCACACTGGTTCGAACCAAAGCCTTGACCATAAACTCAGGAGGATATACTATATTGTGAATAACAGGTTCAACAATCATATAATCTGTGGAGTTACCATGAGAAACATGACGCGAGTACTTATTATCATTGCAATTTGCTTTTTGGGTATCGGCTGCACAATACAAAAAGGTTATCACGTAAGCTCTTCACTTATCAGCAGCAGTCTTGATGCCTGGGGGTGCTACCTGGAAGATCCAGAGGCCAAAATGCAGGATGTGTGGTACACAGAAGATGGCGTGCTCATTTGCAGCGGCAAGCCTTTGGGGTATTTATACACAAAGCAAGACTATAGTAATTTCATACTCAAACTTGAGTGGCGATGGCCTCCCGGAAAGAAGCCTGGCAACGGCGGAGTGCTGGTGCGGATGACAGGCGAACATATGATCTGGCCCAAAAGCCTCGAAGCTCAGCTTAATGCCGGCAGCGCCGGTGATTTCTGGGGTCTTGCCGGTTACGGACTGTCCGGCCCAACAGAAAGAATGCAAACTTCCATTCATCAGAAGTTCGGCAAACTGACCAATTTGAAGAAGACCAGGGCCCTTGAGAAGCCACCCGGTCAATGGAATTCTTACGAAATCATTGCCAAAGGTGATACAGTTACGCTGATTATCAACGGTGAGGAAGTAAACAGGGCAACTGAATGTGATCTCAATCCCGGCAGGATATGCCTGACTTCAGAAGGAAGCGAAATACACTTCCGAAACGTGGTAGTTACTCCATGATATTTTTCTAAAAGAAGGAAAGCTGTTATGAAAAAATCATTTGGCGCCAAAACCATGATATTTCCCACGCCGGTTTGGTGTGTCGGTTCGTATGATAATAATGAAAATCCTAATGTGATGACAATTGCCTGG
The DNA here is from genome assembly GCA_032250555.1 of Sedimentisphaerales bacterium. Lineage (GTDB taxonomy): Bacteria > Planctomycetota > Phycisphaerae > Sedimentisphaerales > Anaerobacaceae > NIOZ-UU13. Next base: position 4,410 of record JAVVFI010000264.1, on the reverse strand, counting down.
GGAGGCATCTGCTGCTCTGTCCCACCCTGTGTAACGATTTCTCTTCGTAAAGCCACCTATACCTACGGCAATATATTGGAAAGACAGGCTTATACTCTCAGCGTGCCGTCTGAAAAATATGTCAAGGAAGCTGACTATTTTGGGATTGTTTCTGGTCGAGAAGTGAATAAATTTATGGAAACTAATCTCACGCCAGTGAAATCAGAACTTGTCGATGCACCTTATGTCGGAGAATTTCCCATGGTCCTGGAATGCAAGTTGATCCATCATCATGAGATAGGCCTGCATACGCATTTTATTGGTGAGATATTAGATGTCAAAATCGAAGAAAGCTTGTTAACCGACGATGGCAAGGTGGATGTCGAAAGAATTCGTCCATTCATTTTCAGCCCTGTACTCCGGGATTACCACGGCATCGGCGAATTTCTGGGAAAAGCATTTCAGGTTGGAAAGAAAGCTGAAAGTTGAATCTGTACCGAATCAGGAGTGAGGTGACATTTATGCAGAATGAAAGCGGTTCGCAGCAATTAACTTTTATGAGAAATCCCCAAACGATGTTGTTTCTGCTCATTATTTCCTGGGTGGTGTTTACGCCGGCTTTGGCTTCGCTGTCAAAAGAAGCTAAACTCTGGGAGCCGACGACGTGGACATTCCAAAATCCGAGTTGCTCCGGCAATCCCTTTGACCTGGTGGTCAAGGCCACTTTCACCCATGTACTCAGCGGCAAGAAGATTCAGACAGAATTCTTCTATGATAATGGTGACACATGGAAATTGCGATTCACAGGTACACTCATAGGCCGATGGAACTTTATCACTGAAAGCATCGATCCCGATTTGAATAGCTTGAAAGGCAACGTGGAAGTAGTATCCAATCCTGATGTCCCAGGTTTTATGACGAATTATGGTAGTAAATGGGGACGACTGGGAGTGGATCAGGCTTTTGTACCACAATATGTTATGTACTGCGATTTGACGATGTTGTACAAAAATCCGAACCGCATTGATGCCGACATCCACAACTTCTTCGTAGAGCATGGATTCAATGGTTTTCACATTGCTGTTCTTTGTCGATGGTTTGATCTCGACAAGCAGCGTTCTCATGAAATTACCTCTTCATCTCCGAATCCCGATCCGCGTACATTCGAGGCGATTGAATTACTACTCCAAAAAGTCCATGCGGCCGGTGGCGTTGTTCACATTTGGGCCTGGGGAGATGAGCAGCGGAGAATGACACCGAAGAAATGGGGCATCAACGGCGAAGTTGATCGCCGGCTGCAACGCTATATCTGCTCTCGACTTGGACCGATGCCGGGTTGGTCGATGAGCTATGGTTTTGACCTACAGGAATGGGCAAAGGAAAGTGATCTCCGCATCTGGCATGAATATATGCACCGCCACCTTGGATGGTTTCATTTCCTTGGGGGGCGGGCACCGGATATCACACAGATATACGATGGTTTGGATTATTCTTCATACCAGCAACATCGACCTGGTTATGATACCTATGTTAAGGCCATAGACCAATACCCCGGAAAGCCGACGTTTTTAGAGGATCGCTTCCGGATTCGAAAAAATGTTTATCCTGAGAAGGATTATGATTTTAGTATGACACGCCGTGGTCTGTGGCACTCGACTATGGCTGGAGGAGCTGCCAATATATGGGGTAATTTGTTAAATCCTCGATCTGATGGTATGTCGCATCCCTATCCCAATAAAGAGCAGATCCTCACCTGGTCGAGATTCTGGAAAAGTAGATTCCAGAGGGAATTAGTGGGTGACAACAGTATAACTGATGGTGTTTGCCTCAAAGTCCCAGGTGAGCATCTTATTTTTTACAAAGAGGATACCGACTCAATTCAAATGGATCTCATCGAACTACGAGGTCGAATTCGGGGAATAGCTGTAGATACTTGTCGCAGCTACAAAGAGATCAAGTTCAACAGTCTAAGGCCCGAGAGTGACCAGATATTCAAAGCCAGCCATCGCTCAGACTGGGTAGTCGCAGTTCAGTCCATATCAGGGAGCGACTAACGGAAGCGGTTTTTGGCAGAATGCTTTATTTATCTTCGGCCCAGATTGCTTTTATTGTTTCCTCCTGACCGAAACCGGTTGGAACGGCTTTGGAAGGGGTGTTCGCCCAGTACCAGTTTTTCTTTCCAACAGGATTGGCCAATGTTCTGCTGCCGGGCATTTGGAGGTAACCGTTGGGATCGTGTCGGCGTATCCATTCCCATGCATATTTGAGCCATGAATTGCGGTAGTCTGCAGGCTGGTGAGCGAACCAGCAGATTTCATCGTAACCCCAGATGTAGTGCATTCCAATGTTCTGGCCGGGTCTGCCGCTTGAGCCGAAGTTGTCCAGTTCAACGATGTAGGGCAGGCTGTCACATCGCCAGCCGCTCGGGCTGATGCCGCCTTTGCTGCGGGTGAAGATGCTGTCCAGGTAGCCAACTTTCAAGACACCCTTTTGTGGCTCGTTAACGACCTCATCGATCCGCAGCGGAAAAGAGTGAAAGTCAAATAAGAGCTTGCCTTCATGGACGATGCCGCCACTGGGGACGTGCGCATCAGCAAGTAGAAAATGGCGTCTTGCATGCTTTGCGGCGTATTTACGTACGCGGGACATCATGTCGCGCCAGGCACGATGATCCGGATCTTGGTCGTCCATGATTTCGACCTGACCGAAGTGTGTAGCCTCGACGCCGATATCTATATAACGTGCAGCGAGATAGAAAAACCACATGCGAGTCTCAAGTTTACTCATATCGGGAACGGATGAGCCGGTGCGCCAGTGATTGACGCGGTGGCCATCAGGATAAAGCATAGCTTCATAATCAAAGTTGCGATCCTGAAAATCGAGGTCAAATTCATCGAAAACCCACTTAGGAACCTTAAGTGTCTCGACCTGCTTGCTTACTATTTCGAAGGCAGCGGCTTGCAGAATTATATCTGGATCGGCAGCGTGGACTTTTCTTACAATCGGGCGGGCGTCTTCTATGAGCTTATTGAGGCGACTTTCATCGCCCCACATGTAGATAGCTCGGCCGGCGAACTTCACGCCGACATTTTTAAGCATTCGGATGTTATCGTCTGTATTGCCTCCCAATTGCTTCTCGACTCGCTCTCCATTGAGCAACTCCGCAAAAGTAATCGCTCGCGAAAGGTAGTTCTCAAGCACAGTGCGGGAAATCTTGCCGTCGAAGGAATAATCGCGTTCTGACTTGGCCTCAATGACCGAATCAACCTTAAGCCCTGTAATCCGTGCCCAGTGCGGATTCTTGGGATCTCCCTGATAGCATTGGATGCTTACATGGGGTGCATCGCTGCTTCCGGTTGGCCTCGGTTCAGAGCAAACACCAACGTCGGTCCACTTATCCTCAGGGTTGAGACGGTAGTATCCTCGTACCTGCCCTCCCTTAACCTTGAGCCGAAGAGTGACCTTATCCTTTTCTATGGGAATTATCTTAATCGTGCGAGTTCGGTCGTTCTCTTCGCGTCCCATTACCACCGAGTTTTTCCCGTACTCAAGTTCCAATCCGATCTTTACCATATGACTGTCTCGGTAGTACCACACAAGATCAACCTGTTCCCACCGCTGGGTGGGCGAATTCGCTAATGTCGCTTGGACGTCCGTTCCGAATTCCTGCATATCTTCGGTAATGGGGATTAACAGTACATTCTTAGCATCATTCTTTTGGCCCCACATATTCCCTGGCTCGATTTTAATCTCAAGCCCCTGGTTTCTCAGTCGCCATGCTTGTGGATTCTCCCGCTTCCATGTCCATCCCTTTGGCAGTGACTCTTTGGCAAATGGATTCTTATCTTCACCGCCATACATAGGAACGTTTGTTAGCAACACCATCAACACAACAAATAATAACTTACTCATATTTTCTTTCATATCAGACTCCACATCAAACAGTTAAATCGCTTATATACAGTCTTTATTGTTATTTGGTTGAGAAAACCACTTCACTTGATACGACCGCTGTGCGATTATCGCTGACAGTAAGAAACCAGATTGTCGTATCATCCGGCGGCACAGGCGAGACAATACTCTTGCCTTCAATGCGTGCAGATATACTTTCCCAGTCAAGTTTGTTGATTGGCACAGTTCCAGTAGTATAGTGGAGTTGTGCCGAAGTGAGGGGTGTTTTGCTCTTAACCTCGGCATGGATTTCATTATCAATTAATTTAGGTTTCATAACGACTGGCAGCGGTGTACCACCCTTTAAATATTGATCTACAAAAAGTCCAATTTCTTTCGGATCCCAGCCCTGCTGATGACCATGAGGCATGTTAACAGTAATTCGGAAGTTTCGTTTGCTCTTGACCAGTCCATAGGTCTTGGCATAACTGTCAAGCGGATAAGCGAAGTCATTAGTACCATTGATGAAAAACACAGGTA
>JAVVFI010000263.1:0-7921 GCA_032250555.1 Sedimentisphaerales bacterium | reverse complement strand
GGCGGGGATCATTAATGAAGTCGTGACCCCAGGAATGTTTGTCAGGTGAAGACCTCATATCCATCCAGTAGGAATAGAAATCCCATCGCCATTTCCTCCCGAACGGTTCGACACCAGTGGTAAATCGTTCATTACCGGACGGACGGATACCGGCGCCTCCCTGAGGCCATGAGGTTGGAGGATTGTAGCCTCCGACGTGAAAAAAATGGTGTATCGGGTAGCAATCCGGGTCAAATTTGACATAAAAGCGAACGTAGAGCTTTTCATAGCCGGGCAAGAGACGCCTGTATAAATGGGCGCCGGTACTTTTGCCGCCGATGTGCGTCATTAAAAGCGAATGTTTACCGGCACTGCCCTGGGGTATATCAGTGGAAAGCGACATGATTTCGAGATTCTGAACGCTCTCCCAGCGTGATTTTACGGCGTCGATTGAGCCTTCCTCGAAATTCTCGACAAAAATAACATCGGGATTTTTTTCGATGCCCTTATCGCCTTTGTATTTAGCCGCCAGTGAATCGTCATTAGCAAAAGCACTATTTACTATACCAACAAAAAGTAAGGAAACACCTACGTAAAGAATAACGGTTTTCATACAATAACCTCCGGTTGGAAAAAAATTTGCTTTGGCTGGAATATCACCGAAAAAGCGATTTACTTAAAACAGGCTTGAGGCCAATGCCAAAACTATCAGCTCAAAAGCAATTGGGGAACCAGGATTCGGACCTGGACTAACTGATTCAGAGTCAGTCGTGCTACCGTTACACTATTCCCCAATAATTTTAATCTTAAACGAATATTAATAATTCATCTATTTTTATTTATCGTCTTTCGCCGTCAAATCCGCCATATTTAAGCAATTTCCAGCCGACAGGCAGAACAGCAGCCGCTAAGGCTATCTTGGCAAGGTCGCCGGCAATAAACGGATATAAGCCCACAGACAGGACAGATTTCCTTATGCCCATAAGGCGGGACAGCCAGAGCAAGCCGAAAGTATAAATGATAATATTGCCGAAAATCATCGCCAAAACGGTTGTGCCGATTCGCCTGTCCCAGCCCTTTTGAGCCAGGAATCCTGTGATGTAAGCGGCTGGTATGAAACCAATCAGATATCCGCCGGTCGGACCCAGCAGTACGGCAGGACCGCCACCGAGTGCGAAGACCGGCAGACCCAGAGCACCCTGGATTATATATGCCAGAGCGGCAAGGCCGCCGCGCTTAGCACCAAGCAATGCTCCTATCATCAGCACGGCAAAGGTCTGAGCGGTGACGGGGACGGGGCTGAAAGGCAGCAGGACCGTTATACGGGCACATAAGGCAATGAGCAAAGAACCGCCAATAACCAGAGTAATATCATAAACGACGGCGGACCTTTTCTCAGAGGGCCTTAGAAGGTCAGCTACAGTGGCAGTGGTCAGCATATATTCTCCAAAACAATATTCACGATACTCTCTCTGAAAAACTTAAAACTTTGAGATATTATATTTGAAGCCCGCCCCGGCGTCAAATGTCATTTTGCAAAGGATTTCTTCAGTGCATAATCAAATAGAAAGGGCTTATACCGAATCAACCGGTATAAGCCCTGAATTTTCTGTATTTATAGTAAGTCTCTGCTTACGGTTACTCGCGCGGCCTGTAGAGCCTGATATCGTCAAAGTACATCGTACCTGCGCCGCCGCCGGCCTGCGGATTATTTTTGTCGCCGAAGCCGATTGAAATCTTATCGACATTTGACAGGTTAATTCCCTGGTTGGCAAATTCCTGCAGGTCGATATTCCACTCAGTCCATTCAGCTATCTGTGTTGCGGCGGAGTCTGGATGGTAGATAACCACAGGATTACCGCCGGTATTAGAAACGGATACATACATCGGCTCTTTATCGTTGCGGGCTATGTCGATGTCCTGTGAGACCCACTGGCCTGTGACGTTGCCGGTGGTGCTGATGTTCGAGAATACCGCTTCAATGGTTTCTTCGGTGTTATTACTGCAAACCGCCAGGCCTATATAGGCGGTAGCATTCATCTGGACTGTGGCACTCGAGCCAAGGTTTAAATCATTCACAGGCACCCAGTTGGTTCCGTCGGCTGAGTGAGAGGCTGTAAACAGGCCGGCCGCATCACGCTCCAGTTTCACCCAGCGGGGGAATTCCAATCCGTTTTCAACGGAATTCGTGGTGGTTCCAAAAGTTTCCATTCGACGGTTGAACCTGATACCGCCATCCGGCCTCATGAATGTGAATGTGTGTTTTGAATCCGGAGCAAGCGTATCACGAATCATCACTCCAATCTTGGCACTGGCGTTGGTATTAGTTGTGCTTTCTACTTTTGCAATTATTGAACCGGGCCCGGTAAGCTGCTTAAAGACATAATGGAAACTGTCGCTTTGACCCCAGATGTCACCGCTGCGGGCGGTAATTGTGTAAGTGCCGGCAGGTTGCTCCGTAAGGGTACTGAAAGTTTCCGGATAACCTCTGAACCACAGTGACAATGTTTCGACACCTTGTCTGGTCCAGTCTCTCGCGGAGGACAGCGGCAAGGTTACTTCCGAGTACTTGAGATCGTTATCGTAGAAGAGCGGCATTGCCTGAGCGCCACTGTGAACGATAGTTTGCTCGGTAAACGGCGGATCGGCATAACCAACTAGAGCACCATTTACTGTCGGATTATCCCATCCGTCCAACCATGCTTCGAATATTCTGTCGGGTGGATAGTCGTTATAATCTTCGAAATCATCCACGACAATATAGTCGGCTACCGTGAAGCTCCATATTTTTCCTTTGCTGACAGTTTCATCGGCATTATACTCATCGACTCGCCAGTAGAATGTCTGATTGTATTCGAGACGTTCAGAGGGTAAAAATTCGGTAGTATTCTGACGGCCTCGATATATACCGGTCGTATCGGAGGCATCGGCATCGGTGACAGCTATTTTGTCGGTACCGAAATACACGTCGTGTGAAGCGGCAGAATCCCCTGCCGACCAGCTAAGGGGCACGATGTCATCAATGTTCGGTGTTGAGGCGTGAACCGGTTTCGGGTCCCAGGAAAGCCGTGGGTCACCAGCCATGGTTTTTTCAATCTCTTCGGGAGTCAGGACTTTACTGTAGATGCGGACATCATCAATCGAGCCGATGAACCATCTCGAGCTGCTAAAGTCGTACATCTGGCCAAATTTGACATCGAAATTGGAAGTGATATTTATGGTATCTGTGTCTGAGCTTGTTCTGGTATCATCCTGACCATCAAGATAAAAGGTAACATCTCCACTTGAGATTGTTGCGTTTGCCTGTATTGTGAGTGCAACGTGGTGCCATTGGTTGTCGAGTACATTAGTATCGCCCTGGACATTGCCACCATTTGTGTCAAAGCGCAGTCTGCCTCCGTTGATCCGAAATTCGATTCGCTGACCGGCACCGGTGCTGCCCCAGCTTATCATCTGACCATTGGTTGCTGTTTTAATCCAGGCAGTTACGGTGAAAGGATTTGTTCCCATGATACCCTTATAACCTTCTATAGTGACGAAATCACCGGCGTTATCAAATTCCAGGGCATCGCCGTCGAAGCCGGCCACCCACAATGGGTCACCGACTATCGTGCCGTGATGGCCATAGCCTGAAGAATCTGTCAGGAAACCGGAACCATCATCATCAAGCTTCCACCAGCCGACAAGGTCAGGATCGTAAATGGATGTTAAAGATTCTGTTCTAAAGCTCCATACATCGCCTCTGTGTGTAGCTGCGCCGCCGAATTCATCAACCCGCCAGTAGTAAACCTTATTGTATTCAAGTTCACCTGGAGTGTATTCTGCATCGGCATAAGGGACCCTTCCTCTGGCATTGTTGACATCCTCAAAATTGTCACCGAAAAATACGTTATGAAATTTCGTATCAATGCCGGGCGTCCAGGTTAGAGTGGGATCTGTATTTACAAATCTGCCGCCATCAGGAGGATTGGGTTGTGAAGCAGTGTGAGCCGGAACTATAAAACTCCAGGTCTCACCTCTGCGTATGGAAGCGTTGTCCTCAACTTCATCGACCCGCCAATAATAAGTGGTTCCTGGCACCAGGCCTTCCGGGTAAGGAAAATCGGCAATACCAACGACAAAATTTGTGTCGGTTTGATTGCCAAGGAAGGCTGCTTCGGCACCGCCATCTACGTCATCAAAATTCTCACTAAAGTACACATCATGTGAGGCTGCATCAACACCCGCTGAGAAGTCAATACTGACCCACGTCTCTGCAAGTACGGCTCCATCGGCGGGGACAGGTTTATGGGCCATCGGAGGAACAGCAAGAGCCTGTATTTCTTCGGCCGACAGTACCCGGTCATACACGCGGACTTCGTCCATCAGCCCAATGAACCATCTGTTGTTGCCATTGTACTGGCGTCCAATCGAGAGATCAAAGTTCTCGACGATATTGAAGGCATCGGTATCCGTACCACTCCTTGTATCGTCTTCGCCATCGACGTAAAGTATCACCTGCGGATATGAAATTGTAGAGTTCTCTTGCACCGTGAGGGCAACGTGGTGCCATTGGCCATCACCGACAATGGTATCGCCCTGCCGGTTACCGGCACCGTGCTCAACGCGGAGTCTGTACTCGCTAACACGAAATTCAACTCTTTCAGTAGCAGTGTTATTACCCCAGCCTACAATCTCACCGTTGCCGGCGGTTTTAATCCATGCAGCTATGCTGAAAGCATGTCCACCGAGAAGCCCCTTGTAATCTCCTATATATACGCGGTCCGGATCTCCGGTAAACTGCATAGCGTCTCCGAAGAGGCCGGGCACATACCGGGGGCTGCCGTTTATCGTGCCGTGGCGGTCGTTGCCGGAATAATCAAACACAGTACCGGTACCTTCATCGTCAAGTTTCCAATATCCGACAAGACCTGGGTCCTGAGCATTCACTGTGCTAAGGAGCACCGCGGTGAGTATCAAAATTAAACAGAACAAATTAATGAAATTCTTAGACATAATAATCCTCCTTAAAAGTTAAGATAACACTGCCGATTGATATTGCTAATTATAAACAAATTCAACGCTCTCATAAGACGTTTACAAAAGATTTGCCACAACCTCCTTCAATCCAAGAGCCGATATTACAGTCCTCAATCCTGCGTATCGAGCCTGCCACAAAACAAAATCCAGCAAAAAACATACGAACTGCTGCCCGAAGAAAGACGCTTAAAGCCACAGATGCCCGGCAATATGGGTACATACATTATCCACTATATTTATACCAAATCAAACGTCTTTTGGTCAAGTAAAAAGTTATGTCGAACGGATCGCCTTTTCGCAACCACAACACTTTGTTTTGCTGCAGTCTTAAACGAATTAAAGGCTTGTTTTGCCAGTCTTTCGGGCAGTGTTTTCCTGCTTTTTATATTGACAGTACCAGATGGCTTGGAGTATAATATTTTGGGTAAATGTTATTAACGAAAGTAGTGTGTTAATATGTAAAACAGGAGGCCAATTTCGCGCAAATTTTGTTTGAATCTATAATGAATTGTCAATAGAAAACGGAAGGTGGTTCTATGAGCAAATCACGAGGATTTACTTTAATAGAGTTATTGGTTGTCATTGCCATTATAGCCTTATTGATGGCGATATTGATGCCGGCGTTAAACCGAGCCAAGAAACAGGCAAGGTCGGCCGGGTGTAAGATGAACCTGCACTCATGGGGGCAGGTCTGGTCGATGTATTGCCAGGACAACGAGGGCTATTTCTGTATGGAGGGGCAGGGTTCCACTGGCTGGCCCCGCGGGAACTGGGTAGTACCTCTTCGGCATTTATACCGTACAAAAGCGGGTATTCTGATATGCCCTATGGCCAAGAAGAGGTTGTCGGAAGGAGCAAGTATCGTTACCCACGGGGGTGCGTTTAAGACCTATGTCATGGGTACAGGGGGTACAGAGGATCGACGCGAGGAAGCCAGTTATGGCGCAAATTGCTGGCTTTTTAATGTACGGCCGGGACAGACTGCGATCCAGAACCGTCCGACTGAATTCAACTGGAGGACAATGGATGCCAAGGGCGGAAACGAGATACCCATTTTTGCCGATACCATGTGGAGAGGAGGCGGGCCCTTTTATATGAACGGCAGTTCCGGGTCCAACAGGATAACTCCTCCACAATTTATGGATGAGTGGGTGAGCGCCGCCCATGAAATGAAGCATTTCTGTATTGACAGGCACAACGGGACAATCAATATGCTTTTCATGGACTGGTCTGTCAGAGATGTCGGGCTTAAGGAGCTATGGAAACTCAAATGGCATCGAGAATTCAACAGAAACGGCTTCTGGACGGCGGCGGGCGGTGCCCAGACAAGTGACTGGCCGCATTGGATGAGGAATTTCAAGGCATATTAGAAGTATCGCCCGGTCTCTTATCTTTGTTGGACAAACTCAGTAATCAGTTGCTTTGTGTTTGTGCGTATGCTTCGGCAGTATTCTGTTCGCCTGGATTGAAAGGCAGCGGTTCTGCGAACTGAACGGCAATACGGCGTAAAAAGCTGTTTACATTCTCTACCCGGCAAACATGTGCCGAGCGTGTAAAACTTGCCATATCGAATGAATCATCCGGGCCATAACAGGGAACGCTAAAACGAGCTGTTATATTTTGGCCTGGGTAAGGACAAGCATCGTGGCTGTAGCAGGTAAAAGCGGCACCTTTGCTTGAAACATCAACCATCTGCCCCTGAGCAAGTGTTTCGTTGAAATTCTCAGCAAACCATACAGGCCAATAATAACGTAATCTTGGTTCAGTTCTTCGCTCGTCTGTCTTATCCATTATGAACACCCTTCAAATCTCTTACATCTTCGTATTGGTGACTTGATGAGTTGCAAATCGACCGATATTGGGAGCAACTTTATGACGTAACGCCGAGAAAATCGCAGTATAGTGACTGATAGGTGCAGTTTGTATGTTTTTGGTTTATTATTGTGGAAAATAGATTTGAAGGTTTTTTTTATAACTTTTTTATTTTTAGAAATACATTCCTATAATCTTTAGCAGAGTTAAACGCAAAGCCGAAAATAATGGGTTTTTCAACTCGTTTTGTTTAATTTTTGTAAAAAAGTAAATTTTCGGGTAAAAAACATGCTGAGATGTTGTCCTACTAACAGACAATCGATTGTTCTGATATCAGATAAACTAAGCGCTTATGATTGAAGACAGACTGCTTATATGGAGATGCAAACGTGGCAGCCGAGCCGCTTTCCGGCGCATCTATGAAAAGTACGAAAGTGATTTGCGTACACTGGCGGCCAACCTCTTAGATGACAAAGCGGCTGCTGAAGATGTCGTACACGATGTTTTTGTCGCGCTTTTGCAGGTTGTGGATAAATTTGAGCTAAGAAGCTCTCTGGCGGGTTATTTGAAAACTTGTGTTGCCAACAGATCACGTGACTATGTTCGGAAAAGACAGCGGCAAACCGCGGCGGTTAATGACGCCGAACAAGTAATACCGAGTAATGATGGGCCGGTCCATCTGGTAATAAAAAGTGAAGAACTGCAAAAGTTAAGTTCCGCTATGAGCCGGATTCCATATGAGCAGAGAGAAGCGATTGTCCTTCGTCTTCATGGCCAGATGAAATTCAGGACAATAGCTGAATTGCAGAACGTGACAATTAAAACTGCCCATAGCCGGTATCGAGCCGGAATTGAAGGATTAAGATTAATCTTAAATAGTGAGGTTTAACAATGAAGCCTGCAAAGAAAATCGAAAAACTAATTAAAAAGAGCCGCTATAAAGCCGGCCCTGAAACATACGATAAGGCTCTTGGAAGCTTTTTGCAGGCGGTAGATGCTCACGAAAAACAAAAATCGGCTCTATCGGAGCCGAATATATTGAGAATAATCATGAAAAGTAAAATTACAAAAGTAGCCGCTGCGGCCGTGATAGCCGGGACAATAATCAGCT
>JAVVFI010000262.1:0-7946 GCA_032250555.1 Sedimentisphaerales bacterium | reverse complement strand
CATTTATTCCCAAGTCTACCATTTTTATGTCAGAATGTCAAGTATATTTTGCCCATTTATCCTATATTGACAAAATTGTTTTCGATAAAACAGGAGGGACAGATTTCATGTTTGCCCCTCCATAATTATCTGAGACTATCCTGTTGGTTAGCTGCCGTAATCAGGGGGCTTGACTGTTATAGTTAGTTCGCCTACCTTTGCATTTTCTGCCGGTTCAGCCGCCCTCCAGATCTCTGCATTCCATGCATCGAGGCAGATTGTCAGTTTTTCCCAGCCGCCTGTTGACCCGCTTATCTGGTTGAGATCATCTTTCCAGTACACTCTTGTATCCTGGAGGATGGGCCCAATCTTGGATAACGTGGCGCCGAAGATTGCCGGGAAGTTGGCTCTGACTTCAATGTCTTCGCAGTCTGAGTAGCACGGAAAGTCGCCGCCGTTTTTGCCTATACTTGCACAATCTACCTGTACCAGCTTAAGCTCGCGCTTGTTGCACTCTTTGAGCTGCACATAATGCCCTACGTCCATATACACAGGCATTGTGCAGAGGTCTATTGCTTTGTAGGTCCAGGGCCAGTCACCGTCTCTTTTGATAGAACCATCCGGTGCCGGTGAACCCGCCTGGACAGTAGTAACCAATAAAGCTGCGATTGCCAGTGCAATTATAAACTTCTTTGCCATTTTCATATCCCCCTCAGAATTATTGCTCTATGAACGGCTCGTTTTTATGCCCTTTAGAGCGGTTAAAAATTTCTATAGCCCGGGCTGACAGCCTTGACTACACTTTATTTATGCCGGTAAACAATTTCCCCCATTTTTGATGATTATGACCGCTTTATAACGCTGCGGTAAGAGACCTATAAAATCAAACTTTCCATCCCTCAAATTGATGTTTGCTGAAGCCTTCCCGCTCGTGCTTATCTTCCTTCTTGTGTCCGCATTAAATTATAACCAAGTATATCATTTTCCAGCTCAAATGTCAAGGTTAAATTGCCTAAATTGCCCATATTTACAGAAATGTTTAAAAGAAACAGGAGGGGTAGATTTTAATATCTACCCCTCCATATTTACATCGTCTTTGACATATCCCGGTACTTCTAAGAAGTGCCTTTAAAGCCGCACTTCTAATAAGGGATTGTCCTGCTGATTAACTGCCTGTGTCCGGCGGTTTTACAGTAATTGTAAGATCTGCGACCTTCAGTTTATTATCAGGTGAGCTTGCCTTCCAGATTGCTGTCTTCCAGGCCTTGACACAAATTTCCAGCTTTTCCCAGCCACCGGTTGAACCGCTGATCTGGTTGATGTCATCTTTCCAGTAAGTGCTGATGTCTTTGATGACAGCATGTTTGTTACTTAAGTTGGCGCCGAAAATCGCCGGGAAGTTGGCTCTTACTTCGATTTCTTCACAGCCGTCATAACAGGGGAAGTCACCGCTGCCCTTGCCGATACTCTCACAATCTACTTGTTTGAGCTTCAACTCGCGCTTGTTGCATTCCTTAAGCTGTACATAATGACCTACATCCATATAAACAGGCATCTTACAAAGGTCTATTGCTTTGTAGGTCCAGGGCCAGTCGCCGTCTCTTTTGATGGATGGGTTGTCCGCTTGGACAACACTAACCAGCAGAGCTACAACTGCGAGTGCAAATATACTTTTCTTTACCATTTTCATATCCCTTTCTTAACCCTCGCTCCCTTGAAGACCGTTTTTCGCCGGCCTTCGGAGCTACTAAAATTTTCTTAGCCCAGGCTTGCTGCCTGAACCACACGTTTAGCGGGACTAAACTTTTTTACCGACTCTGACGACTATGCCCGCTTTAGTGCCGGTCTGAGTCGGGACCCATAAAGTCGTGATTTTCAGGCCGGAAATTTAATTCCCGGAAAGTAAATCACTTTCCACCTCAAGAACGGGCCTGTTTCTTCAGGCGGTTCGCAAGCATCCTCATGCTTACGAATCATCACTTCTCACTACCTCACACCTCCTTTCTCCCCAACCTTTCTCAAGGAGGGGGCTGGCTGTTCGATTGAACAACTTCTATCCACAAACCCTGGGCATTGATATTCGTTTATTATTACGTATTCTTCTTGTTTCTTTCTGTTGACCATTTTATCCATTAAGGTAAAGGCATTATTGTAAAAGTAAGAGTTCCTTCGTACCGTCCGGCGGTTTCGAAGGGATTGACATCCAGACGGAAACTCAAATCAATGTCATGTGAACCCATCTCAGGCCTTGATATCAGGACCGGCTTTGCCATTGAGACAAATCCATCTGTAATCGGCGATTGTATTGAAATACGGTCCGGCGTTATCGATTTGCCCATGCGGTGTCTCAGTGTTGTAATAGAGGCCATTATCGGCCCATGCAGACAGTTGGATGCCACCTTGAGGGTCATATCTGCTGAAGATGTACCGAAGATAGTTGGGTACAGGGCCGCTCCGGGTGCAATAAGTGAGGGCGTATTGAAAACAGGTTCCCCAAACTTAAGACTATTGGATGAGGGAGTTAAATTCACAAACGGAGCATCCGCTTGTGCTATCATGGGTATCGCGAACAGTATTATTGCTGCCAACCAGATTTTTATTACTCTTCTTTTCATTTTTCCTTCCCCCGAATAAACTTACTTTACCAACGACGGTTCTTTTGGCTAAAGTTCACTAGGGCCTCGAAAAGTGTGGAAAAAGAAATGAATAATGCGAAGTCTTTTCATCTCTCCTCAACATCACTCTCCGTTTTTACAGCAAGGACCTACACATCAATGACACGGCCATAACTTTGTATTCCTTACTAACCTGCCAAAATAACACTTTTCTTTGTCAATGTCAATAGCTAAATTCTAAAATATATTTTTTTCAGTCTTAGCCGACCTTTGTATTTTACCTAATTTGCGTATAGTTGTCAATATCTAAATAACCTAAGCTACCAGAGCGGGTGTGCTTTTTATATTTTTAGGACCTATATTTCTGCTAATTGCCTTCAATTTATACGGAATGTTAAGTGGTAATATCTTGTAAAGCCATATATATCAAGGGTTTACGGCGAATGGTATGCGGGCGGTAAAGTATTTAAAACCCTGGTCGAATTCGCATAACTGCCCTGTAGGTAAGATTCGGCCTGGAAATATTTTTTGGTTCGAATGTATTTTTTTTCATTTTCAGGGACATTCTTTGGAAGATTTACTGTTTCATACCAAAAAGATCAGATGCTTTTTTATGATGTTTTTTTCATCTGAGCTGTTTAAGTTTTGTTTGAAATGCTCATTATTTAAGAATTTGTTGTCTGATAAAGCAGAGGTTTCCATCGCTTATCAGGTGACATTTTACAGGGCATTGTTCGTGTACCCTCATAAATGAGTGACAGCAGTAAACAAATAACAGGGGTCATAAATAATGCGTCTTTACTGTAATTGTTTCTTTATTATCACACAGCAGATTACGGCCTGTCGAGCATACTTTTTGTGATTTGTAAATCGTATGGCTTTTAATTGACCCATAACAGCGAAGCTCACTTTTAATCTTCTTGCAATATCCGCCGGGTGGATGTAAAGTATGCGGAAAATTTTCGGAAGTACGTTTTTCTTTTGGATATTATCGGGTTCCGGAAAATGCAGATATTAGCGCCCGTAGCTCAGTTGGATAGAGCAACGGATTTCTAATCCGAAGTGTACCTTTGTAAGTATTTGTGCTTAAGTGATTAATGACTGTTAAAAAAAGACTTATGAAACTGACCGAGAACCAACCAAGAACTAATGTAGCACCAAAGGTGCGGTCTTGGTGCAGATAGGTAGTTCACGCGATCCAACAATATGACATGTTCAGACATGTAACACCAGGATTTTACAGTTTCATTTCCAAGAAGTCCGAAGTATTCCACATATCAGTTTTTAGTGAAAGACTATCCACCCTTTACATTCCTTGCCATCGCTGATTCTATCTGGCATTATCACTTGGATGAGTGAAACACCTGTAATTATTTCTGCTTGGGTGGTAAAGGTTCAAAGTTCGTATAGTGTTTAATCCGTAATGCGATTCGGAAGAACATATTTCCCCTTTAAAACTGACTTTGATTTTCAAAATTACCTCCGCGTCTTGTAACAATAAAGCATTTCGAATTAAACTCGATGAACGAAACCGATTCGCGGTGCTGGGGTGTACAGAGATAAAGACGATGTTATTTTTCTATGGGGATTGTAACCAGTGCCTAGCCTTTGAACATTAGCTCCTTGAATGATTAACGTAATCACTTTTAGCAGCAGTAAGGGTAAAATGAGGTTGAAAACACAACTGTCATCACAAGGTTTTATGCCAAAAAGTCCACTAATACAACTTATTTTACAGCGTGTTGACCACCAGAGACAGACTATAAGTGTTACCCTGCTAAAGGATTTAGGTATAAGAAGCGAGTATGGGCTGAATTCAATTGTTTTCATAAGGTATCTAAAATCTTTGGCATAAGTGGCGAATCTCTCGAAGTACATACCGAAAGTATCGGTAGCTCAACAATCCGCCTCATACGGCCTCGTTTACATCGAGGACATTCTGTCACGTCTACGCCGGTCAATCGCAACATTTTCTCTTGCATTGTTTCTTCAGAAACGGATGGTAGTTCAGCAGATAAACCGAGCAGTTCACGGCATTTTGCCATATGCTCCCTTTTGCAACGGTTGGCCAGAAAGCCATAATGGCGGATCCGCATAAAGGACTCAGGAAGCACATGGAGCAGGAACCTGCGTATAAACTCCTGGGTAGCTATAGTCATCAGTTTGCACTTGTCACCGTCAGAACGGTCTCTATAGCGAAAGGTAATCTGGCCAGCTTTGACTTCAACAATGCGATGATTAGCAATAGCTACGCGATGTGTATACCGGCCAAGGTAGTCCAGTACCTTCTTTGGGCCGTTGAAAGGCGCCTTGGAATAGACCACCCAGTCTTTTTTCCAGAGTTGGTCGATCAATTGAGAGAAGTTTTTCCCCGTTCTAAGGCAAGCTATCTGCCCGGGAAATATCAAATTATCTTTGGCAAAGGTCTTCTTGAGATAATCAATAAATTTGCCACGAAAAACCCGCGACAGTGCCTTCACAGGAAACAGGAAATTCTTCCTGGAGTGTATCCAGCGATGGCCGTCAGAAGAAAGTACGCCGGCTGGGATAACACAGTGAAGATGAATGTGATTGAGTAGTTTCTGGTCCCAGGTATGTAAAATTGCGGTAAATCCGATTTTTCCACCGAGGCCGTGCTTGGGATCGCAGGCAAATTCCTGTAGTGTCTCTGCAACGGTCTTGAACAACACATCATAAATGACCTTCTTGTTACACCTTGCGAGTTGATTTAGCTCATGCGGAATTGTGAAAACATTATGGAAGTACTCTACTGGCAGCAGTTCTGCCTTACGCTTTTCAAGCCATTCGGCCTTGGCCAGAGCTTGACATTTGGGACAATGGCGGTTACGGCAGGAGTTATAAGCAATTCTTTCGAACTCGCAACGGTTGCATCGTTCCAGGTGTCCTACGAGATACGCTGTGCGGCAAACCTCGATAGAATGCATCACCTTCAGATCAGACAACGGTAAAGCATGACTACATCTATATTGCTTACCATATTCACGGAAGATGTCAGCAACTTCATACCGAGGTCTGGTAGATTTAAGGCTCCCTGCCGTCCGCGTGGCAATGGATAGCATGGGTTACCTCTATTTATTTAGTCTATCAGGTGGTACCGGCAGCAAGTCTAGCGGACTCTGTGTTCCCTGCAATGTTTTGCTGGTTATCGGGCAAACTTTGCTTAAAATCAAGGTCAGTGGAGACAAAACGGTAACACGATGTCACCCTGTCTTAACGCCGTTTTCAGTTTTCTGAAAGAGGTGACTTTGATTGCGTTATCTCACTCTTTAAATTCTTCTATTTGTATTTATGCTCTCCACTTGTTGGCCTTTTTTATTTTTGTTGCAGGCCTTGTGAACGGTCTATCATACTACCCAAAGACTCTTCTATATGCGCTGGTGGGCAAATTCCCAAGATTGGAACTCAAGAAGTGTGCTGAGCCCGTTAATTTGTCTGGATGCTAATAGTCACAATTGGGGGTTTTCCATCAAAATGTGCTCAGGCATTACCGTCCAACAGGTGTTGAAACGGGCCCAGAGCTCGTTCAAAAATGCCCAGGGAATAGGCTATACACAGGCCATAATTCGTGATCGGCACACCGGCTTCGCGGCACTTCAGAATGCGGGTCAGGACTTGTCTGCGGTTGAACATGCACGAGCCGCAGTGGATAACCAGTTCGTATTCAGAGAGATTTTCGGGGAATTCACTGCCGCTGGTCACGTCAAAATGGAGTTTGCCGCCGACATACTGTGACATCCACCTCGGCATCTTAACTCGCCCTATATCTTCACCGATCGGATGATGCGTGCAGGCTTCTGCTATCAAGACTTTGTCGCCGGATTTCAATTGGTCGATAACACGCACTCCGTCTACAAAAGTCTGAAGGTCACCTTTGTTTCTTGCAAAGAGGATGGAAAACGACGTAATGGGTATATCCGTCGGAGTGTCTCCGGCGACTTTCAGAAAGGCCTGAGAGTCAGTTACCACCAGCGCCGGTTTATGTTTAAGATTGTCGAGCAGGCTCCGCAATTCACGTTCTTTGGTTATTGCGCAGGTAAGGTCCGAATCCAGGGTATCTCGAATTGTCTGGACCTGTGGAAGAATTAGCCGCCCTTTAGGCGCTTCGAGGTCGATTGGCACCACCAGAACCACCATCTCGCCGGGCTGAGCCAGATCGCCGACAATCGTCGGCGGCTGCAGGAATGAATCCGGCGCAATCCGCAGAAGCGTCTTTCTAAATTCAGCCACTCCAGTCGCCTGCGTACAGCTCATGCGCAGTACGGGCAACTTGCGTTCTTGGAGGTAATCCACAGCCTCAGGGCACGGAGGACCAAGGTCGGATTTATTCAGGACAGCAACGACGGGAATTTCCGCCTTTTGGAAACTCTCGATAAAATCCATCTCATACCGGCCCCAACCCTCCGGCGTAATCAGGATAACCGCTATATCTGTGCGGTCGATAGCGGCGAGCGTCTTGCTGATACGTTGCTCTCCCAGAGCGCCGGTATCATCAATGCCCGCGGTATCGATGAACAGAACCGGTCCCAAAGGCAGCATTTCCATGGCTTTTTCCACGGGGTCCGTCGTCGTACCTGCCACGTCAGAGACGATAGATACGTCCTGGCTGGTCATGGCATTAAGGAATGAGGACTTGCCTGCATTTCGTCTGCCAAAAATTCCGACGTGCAGTCTCAGACCTTTAGGTGTACGTTGCATTAGAATCAAGTCTCCTTTCAGCTTCCCAGCCGGATCACTGCATCTGCACTGATCGTCTCATCAAAGGCCTCACCCGTCAGATACCCCCTGCGAATGACGACGTCGCGAAGGCTCTGGTTCGTTGTCTGACTCTCGCGTAGCACAGCCTCCGCCGTTTCGTAACCGAGGACATCAATCAAGGCCGTGATCGTTGCCGTTGCCCCGTTGACCGCGCTGCGACAACGTTGCCTGTTTACGGAAATGCCCTGGACGCAACGTTCAGCCAGCAAAGTACAACCATTATCCAACAACTGAAGGCTGTGGAGCAGACAGTCCGCTACCAGAGGCAAGAACGGATTGAGTTCCAGGCTTCCCATGCCACAAGCCTGTGCGATCACGGCGTGATGACCAATCACACTGAGAGCGGCCTGTGAGACGGCCTCCGGGATGACGGGATTGACTTTGCCCGGCATGATTGACGAACCGGCCTGAACGGGGGGGAGTGTAATTTCGCCCAGGCCCGCATCCGGCCCTGAACTCATTAGACGCAGGTCCCCGGCAACCTTCAGCAGATTGGTTGCACATGCACTCAATATGCCGCTGACCTCCACGAAAACATCGGCATTCTGGGTGTTTTCCACCATGTTCTCAGCTCGG
>JAVVFI010000261.1:0-7966 GCA_032250555.1 Sedimentisphaerales bacterium | reverse complement strand
GGAGGGCCTGGAAGAGAACACAGTAGTTATTTTTACTTCCGATCACGGAGACGGGATCGGTTCTCATCGGTGGGCGCAGAAGAATATGTTCTATGACGAATGTTCGAGGATTCCATTCATCATCAGCCAGCCGGGTACGACGAGAGTCGGAAGGAGCGACTTTTTAGTAAATAACGGTCTCGATGTAATGCCGACGATTTGTGATTACGCCGGGGCAAAGGCACCTGCGAAATGTAAAGGCCTCAGCCTGCGAGGAATCGCAGAAGGTAACAGGCCGCAAAAGAGGAGGAAATATGTTGCGTGCTCAACCCGTTTTGTTCAGGATCTGAGAGAGGACGGAGAGCCGATTAATCTTGAGGGCAGAATGATACGGACGAAGGATTTTAAGTATTATATCTTCGATCAGGGTAATTGTCCTGAAATGCTTATCGATATGAAAAACGATCCGGGCGAGATGGTAAACCTGGTTGGCAATCCTGATTATAAAAAAGCTCTGACCGAACATCGCGAGATGTTTGCGCAATACAAAAAAGAAAGCGGCGACGGTTTTCTGTCATAAAAATGAAAAAAAAGCGCAAGACCGATTAAATCGGAACCAGCGCCTTTTTCAGTTTTTGTAATTATTTCTTTGGCTACTATTCGAGAGTTGACAGGAATATATCGATAAAGCGGTGTACATCATTTTTATCAACATTTCCGTCATCAGTAAGGTCGGCGCCATCGCATAGACCGCAGTCGGCCTGGGGCCATGAATTAATCAACAGAGCCAAATCCCCAAGGTCAACAATGTTATTGCCGTCCAAATCACCTGCTTTTGTTTTTGTTTTGGTTGTTGTCGGGGTTGGGATTCTGGTTTCTGTTATGCCCCTGTACAGGCGGACTTTTCCATCGCCGGAGCCAATCAGCACGTCGAGATAATTGTCTATCGGTCCGAAGTTGCCGTCTCCTGTCCAGTAGCATACCGAAGGCCTTGAGCGCGGCATACCCATAAGGTTTATCGCAATGCCATTGGATTCGACAAGAGAATAACCCGAGAAGCTCGGCTTGTCATCGGTTCCGACGTTTTTGTAGAACAGAAGCTGGCCTTCCGTGTTGCCTGTGAGCAGGTCTTTTTTGCCGTCGCCGTCCATATCGAGAATTACCGGGCTGGAACGATTAGTCGGGACGACCAGGTCCCAGCCGTCTTCCGGTGCGGAGTTTCCGGAGAGGCTTGAAAAGTCGAAAGTTGGCGGAATACCTCCCTCGCAGCCGCAGTTAAGATAGATGTGTATCCGGCCGTCAAAGGCCCCGACTACTAGGTCTGTCTTTTTATCATTGTCCCAATCGACAAGTGTTGGTGTCGCTCTGGACCCGACGTCAAGGTTTTCATTGTCGAGTCCGGCTTTTATCGTCTGGCCGGTGTCAAAGACCGGCTCATCGTCGGTGCCGTTATTCAGGAAGATTTTGACGGTTCCGTCCGCCTGGCCCACGAGGAGGTCTTTACGCATGTCGGCATCCCAGTAAACGACTCTTGGGAAACAGCCCATGCAGCCGGATGCAGGACAAGTCAAATCAGAGCCTTGGGACTGGGCGTAAAAGTAATCTGCGAATGCCGGTTCGGCTTCGGTTCCGACGTTAAGGTAAACGCGGACTTTGGCATCTCCGAAGCCACTGCCCTGGCCGATTACAAGATCCTGCAGATTGTCGTTGTTCCAGTCCACAAAAGACGGTACGGAGTAGCCGGGCACCTGGATATCTTCGCCATTGGCCTGTATTATTTCTTCGGGCCCGAGATTCAGTACTTTGGATGTTGTATCATTATCATTATCATTGCCACCGGTACCGGAATTAGTTTTCAGCTCTAAAACAGCACCATCGAAACCTGCGTCCCCAAATGCATAGTATCCATTTAGAGGACCTGTGAGCATCAGGGAGACATAGTTATCAAGCAAATCTTTCGACCAGTCGTGCTGGTCTATGTCAACATCAGTTGTTATCCATGTCCAGCCGTCATGATTGAAATCGATTACGGCTACCAGTTCGGTTACCTCTTTAGCAACTTCATAGTCCGGGTCATGAGGCCAGGAGGAGAAAGCCCAGTCGTCATCCGGTTCATACCATAACGTTCTTTGGGTAGTGGCGTTGTCGGCATAGTCCCTCATACGGACAGTGAAGGTTGCCGATATAATCTGCTGCGAATCGGGTATTTCAGTAATATCGAAACAGTACCAGGTCTGTTCGTTACCTATCTGAGCTATCGTATCTGCACGGTCACCCACGGGATTTTCCCCAACCCAATCAGCTAATTGAGGCTGGGAGAACTGGAATGCTTCTATCGAGTAGGTATCAGCAACAGAGGGAGCGGCCCAAAGTAATAAAGCCGCAGTCAGGATACATAGTTTCACTTTCATCATTTCTCCACCTTATTTCATTAGGATGATTATCAATACTTCAAATCCGCGACAATATCGGACCTGTATTTCATGCCTTGCACCTACTACCAGTTATGCGCATAAATAAAAAAAACATAATTAAGGATGGCTGTTTTAATGGAGCAGGTCTCTTCAGAGGATACAAATAGAAACTCTACCACCCATCCTGATCAATAACAGTTTACTCGATTTGGGCAAAAAAGTCAAGCGAAAATTATGTCTGGTTTTTGGAGATTGTGCGGCTTTGATTAATTTGAGCTTTTAATAATCCTTGAATTTTCTCATCCACGCTGGCCAGTCTTCGGATTGTGCCCCACCGGCTTTTGTCCAAGGGTTTGCCGTATTGAAATCCGGACTCCACTTGAGCGTCCATAGCTCTTTAAGGCCGATTTTCCTAACCGACCAGTCAAGAAACAGTCCATTTATATATCCGTTGTGCCGGTTTATGCAGAATGTTTGCATGCCACCCATTCCTTCGAATCGCGGTGGGTTTCCATTATCGAAATGCATACCGCTCTCATCTGGGGAATCCAGGATGGCAGGAATACTCGATTGCCCCTTGGAAAAATAAGTTTCTACATCCTTAAACACAAATCTCGTATTGTTAAAGCCGTAGCTGCACCGAAACTTTGGAGTTGGAGTGATAACTTGCCAGGCCTCGAAAGTAGAACCGGATATGGTCGTCATTTGCCATGATGTGTATTTACCACGGCCGGCGCCGGAACCCGTTGCCACATATTTCCTGACTTTCACAGCCTCGGGACAACATGAGATGCCCTTTGTTGTAAGCTTGTGATAGACAGGAGGCCTGTTAGGATCACCCTCTTTCAGCCACGAGCCCCGGAAAAACCAGCGTGCTGTATTGGAAGATGCCACTGGAAGACGTCCATCGTTTTCCTGGACATATAGAGCAAGGATAGTTCCCCACTGTTTCAGGTGCGCACAACAGATAACCGATCTGGCCTGCTTTCGGACCTTCTGGAGTGCGGGTATCAATATCGCTATCAATAACGCGGTAATGGAAATTACTACCAGAAGCTCTATTAAAGTAAACGCTTTTAGTTTGCGCATTACAGTTTCCCTTCTTTTACGAAGAGAGTTTCGATAAGAACGATAATTTCCACAACAATGCTACTTCCCGCTGTTGAGCTAATCAACAGTAATTATAACACAGTTTACCGCTGGAATGCAATATATTGGGGAATTTTATTTTTAAGTTAATTTAAATTTTCAATTATTTTCCTTGACGAATTGTAAGAAACCGGTGATAATTATTTCGAGATCTTTAGAACCAATATGCTCAGGAGAAAAACAGATGCTTTTGGTTGTAAAGCGAAATAATCAAGTCGTAAATGAGTTCCAATTCGACAGAGGTCCTGTTTATATAGGCAGGCATGCGCACAGCCAGGTATTTCTGCATGACAGGTCGGTATCGAGGCAGCACGCGGCAATCTTTACGACGCAGACCGGTAAATGGATTGTCGAGGACATGGATTCCGCCAACAAGACTTACCTGAACGATAAGGCAATCCACAAGGCCGAAATTAAGACAGGTGATTCCATTCGTATTGGTGATTTCATAATTGAAGTCAATCTTGAAACCAAACTCGATGCAGGCAAAGCAATTCATCTGGCAGATACACTCATGCCGATTTCCCACAAAACCACAGCCGCACTGACGGACCCGAGTCGTGAAATTATAATAAGAAAATCCGATGCCGAACACGCCCCCGATATAACCCTGTCAGCCAAAAGGATAAAAGATTATATGGAGGCCACCGAGGCAATCTGCAAAGCCAACGGTCTCGATGTGTTGGTAAAGGTCTTATTGAGTATCACATTAAAACAGTTCAGCGGATATCATAGCTGGTGTGCCCTGAGAAATCAGCCTGACGGCCCGATGACCTGCCACGCTGGTAAAAGCAGGGATGGACACGGGGTGAATTTAAATGATTTGAAACTCAAAGAAAAAATCAACCAGGCGGTTGAAACCAAACAGTTTACACTTGTACCAAAGGCCTCGGCTCCTACAGAAGAGAATAGAATACGCTCAGCAATGATAACGCCTGTTGTGGACCCTACCGGCTGTTTCGGTGTCTTATATATAGACAACTCTATGGATCATGGGCATTACGAACTGAGCGATTTGGATTACCTGATGCTGGTCGCAATCCACACAGCGGCAATTATTGAGAACTTCTGAGCCTCTCATCTATTTCTAAGTTATTCAGTGACACAGGTTCAGAACAAAGACTTAATACGCTCAATAAGGTTGGGTATCTGTTCCAGTGTTAAAAACAACAGGGAGAGAACCGCAATGATCCACATAGCCGGCTTAACGTCTCTTGCCTTGCCGGATAATACTTTCATCATGGCGAACGATATAAAGCCGAACGCCAGACCTGTGCTGATGCTGTAGCTCAGGGCTATCATTACCATTATTATAAAAGCAGGGAACGCTTCATCGAGGTTCGTAAAATCTATTTTCCTGACTTCCTTCATCATGAACAGTCCGACCATAATAAGTGCCGGCGCCGCGGCATAACTCGGCACTATTTGCACAATCGGCACGAACACCAGTGCCAGCAGAAACAAAAACCCTGTAACAACTGAAGTCAGGCCGGAGCGACCACCCTGTTCGATTCCCGCCGCCGATTCGATATACGCAGTTGTAGTTGAAGTTCCCAACAGGGCGCCCATCATAGTTGCGACGGCATCGAGCCCCAACAGTTTGCCTAAGCCTTTGATTCTGTTTTTCTCATCAACCATATTCGCCTGGTGACAGCACGCGACGAGAGTCCCGACACTGTCGAACATGTCGATAAACATAAGAGTAAAGATACTGCCGAACAGGCTCCACTTAAGAGCCCCTGCAATGTCGAGCTGAAGAGCCACGGCAGAGAGGTTGAGGCTTGAAGTAATCCATTGTTCGGGTTTTGGTATATAGCCGAATATTGCCGCCAGAGCGGTCGAAAAAATAATACCGACCAGCAGGGCGCCCTTTATTTTTATAATTTCAAGAAAGAGCATTACGACCAGTCCGGCCAAACCTATCAGCACTGTCGCATTGAGCTGGCCGGCCTTGACCAGTGTTGCTTCGCTGCCCTGAACAATCACACCAAGGTTTTTCAGACCAATGAATGTAATAAACAAACCAATCCCGACCGATATGGCCGAAACTAATGAAGGAGGTATCGCTTCGACGAGTTTTTTTCTTAGTCCCAATAAGGTCAATATCCAGAAAAACAGGCCCGAGAGAAATACAACTCCCAGTGCCGTTTCCCACGGAACTTTGTCACCTAAGACAAGGCTGTATGCGAAAAAAGCATTGAGACCCATCCCCGGCGCCATGGCAATGGGGGCATTCGCGAAGAATCCGACCATAATTGTCGCAAGTGCACTGACTATGCAGGTGACCGCTATCAGCGCTTCTCTGTCCATTCCGGTGTTGTCACTTAGAATGTCGGGATTAGTGAAAATGACATACGCCATCGTAAGAAATGTTGTCAGGCCGGCCACGCACTCAATTTTGAAGCTGGTTTGTCTTTGGCGCAGTTTAAAATATTCGCCTATCATTTCTAATCCTTTAACTTGTTACTTCCGGCGTCTTTTTCAGATGAAAGCTCCGCCCCTGAAAGGCCGAGCATTTCGATGACCAGACTGGAAGAGTTTTGTGCTGCCAATAAATAGAAGGTCTGCTTGTCCAGTACCGCGCCTTCGTTGGCATTATCGCTGATGCTGCGTATCACGAGGTGTCCGATCTTGCGCTGAAAACAAAGCTGGGCGACAGCTGCGCCTTCCATCTCAACGGCGTCGGCGTT
Organism: Sedimentisphaerales bacterium; assembly: GCA_032250555.1. Lineage (GTDB taxonomy): Bacteria > Planctomycetota > Phycisphaerae > Sedimentisphaerales > Anaerobacaceae > NIOZ-UU13. The sequence goes on along the minus strand of JAVVFI010000261.1, from coordinate 1,734 downwards.
GAGCTTTTCTCTCAGTTCTGCGCATTTTTCCGCCGAGGCAATAAAAGAATCGCCGGTAACGACTACGCCTTTAACGACCTTCGGGCTTCTTTGGCCGGAGATTATCTGTATCGAGTGAAGGTCAACCTGCTGTATGGCGCGTTCAGCCAGTTTTATAAGCTGTTCGTCCCCCTCGAAAAAAACCGGGTTCTCCCACCCGCTCAAGCGGTTCTTTACTCCTTTATGAAACAGCCCCTCCGGCCAGAATGTTCCCATATCGTGGTGAGCAGTTTTTTCCGCGATGACGATGTCACCCGGCTGCAACTGCCGGTTCACCCCGCCTGCGATACCGGTAAATATTACTTTGTCCGGCTTGAAGTGTTCTATCAGCAGGGTGGTTGTCATAGCGGCGTTGACTTTTCCTATACCCGTATAGGCGATGACGACTTTTTTGCCGCTGAGTTTTCCGCTTACGAATCTGATTTCTTCGATTATCCGTTCCTGCGCATCTTTCAGTTTATCCTCGAGCAGTATGATTTCCTGTTCGAACGCCCCCAATATCGCTATAGGAGATTCGTTGCTTATCCTTTTTACAATTTTTACTTCTGCTGCTTCTCCCGCTTCTCCTGCATAGCGAACTGGTGAGCTGCACGAACCGAGCAGTAAAAAAACTGATATACAGACGGCTGGAATTATTTTGTTGTGCCGCATTGGACTCTTTCTCCAAATGTACTGTTTGAAAACGACGAGCAAGTTTGGTTTACAGCCCGCTGAACAAGAAAAGAAACTACCATAAACCACAGAGGATTTCCACCGGATTTTCACGTGATGCGCAACAAGATATAAATACAGTAATTCAACAGTTGAGCCGTATAAATTATACTTTTAAGGTCTTTTTCTGGGTATGAGCGTCGTTATATTCCCTAAAAAATCCCTGTGAATTATTTTTGCTTATCCCATATTTTTATTGAACATTTACAGCAGTTTGGTATATTTGTCACTTGTAGTGTATTCTTTCGTCTCTCAAGAGTATGCTTAAGAAGAAGGTTAAGTGTGAGAGATATTAGTTAAGCGGCCCTTTAATAAGGCCAAGGAGTAGTTAAAGTGAGTACAGGTACAGTGAAGTGGTTCAATTCAAGTAAGGGATTTGGTTTTATAGTCCCGGATGACGGTGGCGATGATTTATTTGTTCACCACTCGGAAATTAAGACACAGGGTTATGCATCACTCGATGAAGGCCAGAAGGTCGAGTTCGAAATCGGACAAGGCAAAAAAGGCCCGTGTGCGACCAACGTAATCCCCGGCTAACAACACGGCTAAAAAAATCGAAAGATCCGGCTGAAAGGCAGGATCTTTTATATCATACAACATGCTCTGCTATCTCGGCTTGTCGGAATTTACGTAAAATTATTCCGTATTGTTGGTTTCCTCTTTTGTGTTTATCAGCATCTGCCTGAGCAGGGGTTGTCTTTGATTCCTGCCTTTGCCGAGTTAAATATCTTTACAAGTTCAAGTTGGCGACAATCAGGGCGGTTGTGCTGTCTTATCGTATAACGATGGGTGTATGCCGAGTTTTAAGGTCTAATCCAGCGGTTTGTTTGCTTTTCTTTGGCTGGCGCCAGGCACAAAATTACTGATTTAGACGTTAATGCTAAGGATATTGCCCTTAGCTTTTTTGATTTGTAAACGGATTGTTTGCTGATTTTCTCACTCGAATCCTGATTTTGCAGCCCGCCTGTTACTAACGGTTTATTT
>JAVVFI010000260.1:0-7995 GCA_032250555.1 Sedimentisphaerales bacterium | reverse complement strand
GCCGCCAAATCCGTAGTAGCATAAAGATAAGCACCATCAGACTTCTGAATAATAAACGGCAAAGGCTCCCCCTCCTTATTCTTAAACCCCTCCGGAAATACACATACCGCACCATCAGATTCAACCGCTAAACCTTTCTGCTTTAATGTCTCCACAACACTTGGCAAATCATCTTTATAAGCACTTTCACCTCTAGTATTACTATCGTGAAGACAATATACTCTAAGTTTTTGATATAATTCCTGATGATGTTTTTCTGACTCACGGACTATCTGTCTCCATATCTCAATCCATCGCTGATTACCTTTGTGAAGGCCAACAACTGCATCCCGGGCTTCATTAGCAAAATCTTGATCAGTGTCAAATAATTGTTTGGCTTCTCTATAAAATGCCTCAAGATCCGCAAGTATTATGGTGTTTGATACTTCTTCGCCTCTGTTGCCCATATCGATTCGTTTTCTGCTGAGCAACGCACAGAGCATTCCGAATTGTGTACCCCAGTCACCGATGTGGTTTTGGGGCTTAACGTCATGGCCAAGAAATCGTAGTATATTGCAAATGCAGTCACCAATAATCGTGCTTCGCAGATGACCAACATGCATCTGCTTGGCGATATTGGGGCTGGAAAAATCGACAACGATAGTCTTTGGATTACTGACCTTATCAATACCGAACCTCGGAAGATAACGAGTAACTTTTCCAAGATATTCCTCCTGCACGTAGTGTTTATAAATTTCGACTACTGCAGTTTCAAGGAAATCGGTTTTTAGCCGTAAATTGATAAAGCCCGGCCCGGCAACCTCAGGCGCCTCGCAGATATCGCTCAGCTCTAAATTCTTCACAACCTCTTCAGCTAATTTGCGGGGATTGGTCTTAAGCTTTTTCGCCAGCCCCATTACACCGTTAGCCTGATAATCGCCAAACTTAGGATCTGTCGATGGTCTAACTATAGCAGTACAAGCATCGCAACCAGTAGCAGATGCCATAGCTGCTCTAATCCGCTCTTCAAGTATATCTAACACAATTTTCATATTATAGTAATTCTCGAAAGAAAGTTTCTTCTGTCATTCCTGCGAAAGCAGGAATCCAGGAATGTCAGCAATTAATTAAACACTTAGAGTACAATACAAATCTTCCCAATTCGGATTAGATTCCTCAATCAATTCCATCTTCCATTTTCTTTTCCATTTCTTTATATTCTTTTCTCTGGTGATAGCGTCTTGGATATTCCTAAAAATTTCATAATAGACAAAGGTTATGGACGTCATATTTCTGAGTAAAGCCTTCTACAAGATTATTTTTATGCTGATAGACTCTTTTAAGCAAATTATTTGTTACTCCAATATAGAGTGTTCCATTTTTCTTACTCGCAAGTATATAAACAAAGTATTGCCTCATTTTTCTGGATCCCCGCCTGCGCGGGGATGACAATCAGAATCCTTGTTCACTTATCAATATTCAATCTCTCCGCATCTCCCCAGAGCAGTTCCAAATCATAATAATCCCGATATTCGCTGTCGAAGATATGAATAACCACATCAACATAATCCAGCAGAATCCAGCGCGCCTGTTCATACCCGGCCCTGCCGAAACGCTGGAAATGAACTTTTTTTGCCGCTTCATTGATTTCATCGGCCACGGTGCGCATCTGCCGGTCACTTGTGCCGGTGGCGATTACAAAATAATCCGTAGCCGGAGATTTCCCGCTCAAATCCAGAACAACAATCTCACTGCAATGCCTCTCTGCAGCCACATTCGCAGCCGCCAGCGCAAATGCCTTTGCCGCATCCAGGGCTTTCTTTTCTTGTGTCTTTGGTTTAGCCACAGAAACTTTCTTTTGCACTTTTGGCTTGGCAGCAGACACCTTCTTTTTTACCTTTTTCTTAGCCGCTGTTACTTTTTTTTGCGTCTTCTTCTTGGCAATTTTTGAAGTTTTCTTTTTCACAAGGTTCTAATCCTCATATTTAATAAAAAACGGGGCAGCCTCTCTGGCTGCCCCGATAGAGTAACTTTATTAGCCGGTCGCGTCAACTGTGCAACTCGGAATACTATATCCTCGATTACTTAAAGCTGATACCGAGCCAGTCACTGATGACAGGAGCGAATTTTACAACAACACCTGAGAACACAACGCTGACCATCGTCATCAACTTTATCAGAATATTCAGGCTCGGTCCCGAAGTGTCCTTGAATGGGTCGCCGACGGTATCGCCTACCACACTCGCCTTATGTGCATCCGAACCTTTCCCGCCGTGGGCGCCTTTTTCGATATACTTTTTGGCGTTGTCCCAGGCACCCCCGGCATTGTTCAGTGTAATAGCAAGAACAAAACCACAGCTCAATCCACCTGCCAACAGCCCCATAACACCTGCTATTCCAAGAAGCAGGCCAGTCAATACAGGAACTATAATCGCCAGCAGAGAAGGTAGAATCATCTCTTTCTGTGCACCTTTTGTTGAAATAGAAACACAGCGTGCATAATCGGGTTGACCTGTTCCTTCCATAATACCGGCGATTTCCTTAAACTGACGCCGGACCTCATTGACCATATCCCCTGCTGCCCTGCCAACAGCCTTCATTGTCATTGCACAGAATACAAAGGCCATCATAGCACCAATAAAAAGTCCGCCGATTAACTTGGGATTCATAATATTGAGGCCGTATGCATTCACGAAATCCATAATCGGGGCAGTCTTGACATTAACAGCCCCGGCAACACCATCCGTAGCCGCGAATGCTATCTCACCAATGCGATATATTCCATCGACACTTTCTGAGGCAAGCCGTCCAATCCAGATACGAACCTCCTCGATATAAGCCGCCAAAAGTGCCATCGCTGTTAAAGCCGCTGAGCCGATAGCAAATCCCTTACCAGTCGCTGCGGTAGTATTGCCGAGGGCATCGAGGGCATCTGTTCTTTTTCTGACCTCTTGACCCATACCGCTCATCTCGGCGTTGCCGCCCGCATTGTCCGCAATCGGACCATAAGCATCGGTTGCCAGAGTAATTCCCAAAGTCGCAAGCATACCAACCGCCGCAAAGCCGATTCCGTAAAGCCCCATCGATATATCCTTGAAACCACCGGCAAAACCAAAGGCACACAAAATACCAATGACAATCGTTACGACCGGCAGGCCCGCCGAATACATACCATTCGCAAAGCCGTCGATAATAGTCGTTGCAGCGCCCATATTCGCCTGCTCGGCGATACCTCTTGTAGGGCCGTACTCGTCGGATGTGTAGTATTCTGTAAACTGGCCTATAAGAACACCTGCAACAAGACCGGAAACAACCGAACCGAAGACACCCCAGCTAATCCAGTCGGTACTTGCCATAATCGCAACGGCGACAAGAATTAGTACAGAACTGCCGAGCGTACCAAACAACAGGGCCCTTAGCAGGTTCTTCTGGCTTGCATCCTCCTTACAGCGAACCATAAAAATACCCAAAATAGAAAGAAAAATTCCAAGGCCCGCAACAACCATCGGTGCAAGAACAGCTTTGAGTGGATCCATACCGCTGCTGACCACCGCAGACAAAGGCAGTGCGGCTCCCAATGCTGCTGTTGCGAGTATTGAACCGCAGTAGCTTTCGTAAAGGTCCGCGCCCATACCGGCTACATCACCGACATTATCACCTACATTATCAGCAATAGTAGCAGGGTTTCTCGGATCATCTTCGGGAATCCCCGCTTCGACCTTGCCGACAAGGTCCGCCCCGACATCTGCGGCTTTAGTGTAAATACCCCCGCCAACACGGGCGAATAAGGCCTGAGTCGAAGCACCCATACCGAAAGTTATCATCGTCGTCGTAATTTCTACCAGTTTATGATGAGAATCCATACCCGCCGGTACAAGCTGTAAGCCCAGGAATTTCAGTCCTGTCTCCATATGACCTGCGGTATAAACTATCTTGTCAAGAATAAGATACCAAAGTGAAATATCCAAAAGGCCGAAGCCCACAACGACAAGGCCCATAACCGCACCCGAACGAAAGGCCACCTGAAGGCCTTTATTCAGGCTCTCACTGGCGCCCTGAGCGGTACGGGATGAGGCATTTGTCGCCGTTTTCATACCTAAAAAGCCGCACAGCCCGCTAAAGAAACCGCCGGTCAGAAACGCAATCGGAACAAATGGATTCTGAACGCCAAGATAAGCACAGACAGCGAAGATTACCAGTAAGATTGCAAATACCAAGGCTACAACACTGTACTGCCTGAACAAATAGGCATAGGCGCCTTCACGGACGTAATTAGCAATTTCTATCATTTTCTCCGTGCCTTCGGGCGCTTCCATTACCTTCTTATAGAAATAATATGCAAAACCAAGGGCACATAACGCCGCTACTGGTGCAAGCCACCAACTAAGTGGCGTACCCGCAAGCTCCGTAGATTCTGAGCCTTCCGCCGCCATCGCCGCCGCGCTAAATGCAAATATCGGCAACAGCAAACCAATACTTCTTTTCATAACTTTCACTGTTTTACTCCTTAGAAATTAACTTTTATCCCGACTATCACGAAAGCCTTAAAATTACCCCGCAGTTTAACGAAATGGTCTGTCTTTTCAACTTTATTATTTTTGAGAAAAAGAAAAATAGGTCAAAAATGCATAACTTCAGAAAGAAAGTGCAAAAATCTCAATCCCTTTTTTCCACGTTTTTCCCCGTCAGGTGTGGTAATCGGCATTGATTTTGACATATTCTTTGCTTAAATCGCAGCCGTAACAAAAATCGCTTGCCTTGCCTACCCCTAAATTCACAGTTATGGTGTGCTCAATTTGAGAAACAACCTTACTTGCTTTTTTCGCATCGAACTTCCTCGGAGCACCATTCCTAAAAACAGTTAAATCATCGAGCTTACACGACAGCTTATCCGGATTCAATTTCACATTCGCCGAACCTGCCGCGCAGATAATTCTACCCCAGTTGGGATCGCCCCCGTTAACTGCGCATTTTACCAGCGGATAATCGGCAACCGCCCTGCACGCCCTCGCGGCATCAGCCTTAGAAGCCGCACCTTTGACAATCACCTTAAACATCCTCGTTGCCCCCTCGGCATCGAGCACCATCTGCCTCGCCAAATCATCACATAACTGGGCCAGCACGTTTGCAAATTTTTTATACCGTGGACACTGACTCACTATCGGCCGGTTACCAGCCAGCCCCGAAGCAAGTATTATCGCGGTATCATTCGTGCTCTGATGGCCGTCAACAGTAAGCCTGTTCAGCGAATTCCCTATGGCCGCTTTTAAGGCCTTCGAAAGTAATGGTTTCGTTATAGCCGCGTCAGTAGTAATAAAGCAAAGTGTCGTCGCCATATTCGGCGCAATCATACCGGCCCCCTTTACCGTACCGGCTATCGTCACTTTCGCCCCGGATATTTCGAGCCTCCGAACAGCTTGCTTCACCCGCGTATCGGTGGTCATTATCGCCTTCGCAAAATCCAGCCCCGCCTTTGGTGAAGCGGAGAGTTTTTCCACTGCCTTTGAAATACCCGAAGTAATCTTCTTTATAGGCAATTGCTCCCCGATAATACCCGTCGAAGCAACAAGCACATTGCCGGGATTACTTTCAATCTGCTTCGCCGTCTCACCGCACATCCTGACAGCGTTATCCAGACCCTGCTTACCCGTACATGTGTTGGCATTTCCGGAATTGACAACCACCGCCGAAACACTCGCGCTTTTAACGTGCTTTTTGCAAATCTCTACCGCCGCAGAGACTACCTTGTTGGTCGTAAAAACCGCCGCCGCTTTCACACCGGTCGGACAAACAATCAGCCCCAAATCCCGCTTACCGGATTTCTTCACACCGCAATGCAGGCCAGTTGCTAAAAAACCCTTCGGCGAGGTTATAGTTTCATTTTTCATATCTCTACTACTTATTCACTATGTCTTTACTGTTTCAACAAGTTATTAAAACTTTCTAATATCCCTTTGTGCTCAGGCAGCTCGCTAAAATCTGAAAGCCATTTCCTGACATATTCAAGGTCAATCGAATCTTTGTTCTTAATCAATATATTTTTCACGTCTTCTGCATCAATTGCTCTTGCCGCTATCATCTTATGAATAATGAGATCTTCGCATGATGCGAATTTCACCGGATAGCCATGCATTTGGACTTCTTTTGTTCTGTTAATAGCCTGCGATTCATACCCGGTAAACGAAAAAATAAAATCTACTCGTATTCTCGATTTTATCTCTTCAGCGGGAAGTACCTTAGTTTCTCTCGCAAAATCTTCCGGAGTATCCGGGATAATTCTCAAATTTAGTGTACTGCATACCTCCTTAATTAATGAAAACTTATCCGTATCCACTCCCAGAGTTATATCAATATCTCTTGTCAAACGTGGAGTCCCGTATAACAAAACAGCCTGGCCACCGATTATCATATAGGGAATCTTAGCGTCGTCCAAACATTGAGCTATATTTTTCAACAATTCTTCTATCATTATGGTAATCCATTTATCGCTCTTGCAATCCTCAAATCAACTTCCAATCCTTCCAGCATATTTTCGGAATTAATAATCCCTAAAGACACAGCTTCGTTGTGTAGAGCCTCATATATAGATATAGCCTTCTTGTGGGAAATATTTTCCTGCGAGATTAGTTGTTGATAAAACTTATTAAGTTTATCATCATTCTTTATCATTTTAATTCTGTCCGGAACAAAAACAATCCATAAATCCTTATTTACTGTTAATGGTAACACCGGGCCAGCTATCAGTACGGAACGGAGAGGCCGGCAGCTCTTCTGCGTTATAGAGATTGCACACAGGATTGTCCGCCCAGGCGTAACGCACAGCAACAGGAGCCGAAACCGAGTTACTGCTCACTACAACTTTATCGCCATCTATTTCAGCATCCGCCCATACAAACTTCCTGTCGGCACCGGCTATTGAAAAACCTTTCAAAGGCCCCCCACCCTTGGCAATAAGCCCGCCGCCGACATGCTCGAAACTGAGAACAATCTTATTGCCCTCTATGCTCATTCTCTTAAACAGAGGCCCGGAATAAACCACATCTTTCCCATAGATCTTCGCTAACGGCCACAACGCCAAACGCTTGCCGACATCCTGCTTATTTCTCGGATGTATATCATTAGCGTCGCCAATATCGATTATCACCGCCATACCCGTATTCGGCAAATCCAGTGTCATCGACTGGGCCTCGCGCAGCTCCGCCCACGCACTGTCACCCGGCTCAGGCTTCGTAGCCATAAAATTAGCCAACTGCACAAAAAGAAAACTAAAATCTCCCTGCCCCCAGTCCTCGCGCCAGTTCTCAATCATTGCGGGAAAAATTTTCCGATACTGATACGCCCTGCCTGCATTCGATTCACCCTGATACCATATAGCCCCATTAATCCCGTATGGAATCAAAGGAGCTATCATTGCATTATACAAGCTGGCAGCCCCATGGGGATGCTCAGGCCCGTATGGCGTACGCGGTCTTCCCGGAGCTTTCTTACCTTCGGCCTTGGCCTTTTCGGCAGCCTCCTTCCATTCAACTAATTTCTGCTCATATTCCTTCTTTATCTGCGGATAATTTTCAACCGCACTATCAAACCTCTTCAAAATCGGCGCCGCTTCCGGCTCCTCTTCAAGTGCCCCTCGCCTGGTCCATGCCTCAGAAGGAGTCCCGCCCCATGATGTATGAATCAAGCCGATCGGCACATCAAGCTCTTTGTACAACTCTCTGCCAAAAAAATAGCCAACCGCTGTAAAACCCGGAACCGTCTCCGGGCTGCACTCTGACCAGTTCCCTTCACAATCCGATTGCGGCTCCAGCGCAATCGTCCGCTTAACAGAAAACAAACGAATATTCGGATACTTCGCCGCTGCAATCTCTTCCTCGGCATTATTCGACGCCTGTACCGACCATTGCATATTCGACTGGCCCGAACATACCCAGACCTCACCGACCATAATATTTTTGATCTCTATCAGGTTCTTACCGCTGATAGTCATCTCATAAGGCCCGCCTGTCTTCGGCGGAT
>JAVVFI010000025.1:0-23963 GCA_032250555.1 Sedimentisphaerales bacterium | reverse complement strand
AGCTCACTGGTGCCTTTGGTGTCCTTGAACTGGTTTCGTATCAGTTTACCGAATTCGTTGCCGGAAAAACGAGCAACTTTTACAAGGTATTGCTCAATTGACATCTTATTTTTTATCGTCATTTATTTTCCTGTTACTATTAATAATGTTCTACTTCGGTGATAACGTCAAAGGCTTCGGCGTTACAACCAGGCCGGTTTGCACTTTGGATAAGTTCGTCTGTGCAGCCGGCCGGTACAGTATTAAGGGCCGTTACGCCGGCAATCTTTAGGAAGTTTCGATGGTTTAAGCTCTTGTTCATAATGGTTTTTTCCCATTAGCAAATTTCAAGAAATAAGAGAAATATGTCCCGTTTTTGCAGGGGTGAAAAACTTGTGCGGGAATGGCAACTACACTTTATCGTTTCTTAATTTTTCCTCTTCGCCTTATGACCTTTTTTCTTTTTGAGCGCTGCTTTATTTTTTTTCCTCCGCTCATCATCTGGTTCAGAGCGCCCATATTCAATCCGCCGGACAGCAGGCTCTTTAGACCACCGAAGCTTCCGCCGCTGATTGCTTTCATCATATCGCGGCTGCGTTTGAATGTCTTTACGAGGCTGGAGACGTCGTTAACCGCCACACCGGCGCCTGCGGCGACACGTCTTCGTCTTGAGGAGTCTATAATATCCGGGTCGCGGCGTTCGGCGGGTGTCATCGAATAGACAATCGCTTCGGTTTGTTTGAGTTCGACGCCATCGAGGTCAACGTCTTTGAGCTGCCCGCCCATTCCGGGCATCATTTTCATCATATCCTTAATGCCGCCCATCTTTTTGACGGCCTGCATCTGCTTTAGGAAATCATCGAAACCGAAGCTGCCTTTTGCCATTTTCACTTGCAGCTTCTCGGCCTCTTTGGCATCGAAATGTTCCTGGGCTTTTTCGACGAGAGTTACGACATCGCCCATGCCGAGAATTCTGCTTGCCATGCGGTCGGGATGAAATTCTTCGAGCTTTTCGAGCTTTTCGCCTATACCGATGAACTTGATGGGTTTTCCGGTAACGGCTTTTACGCTCAGTGCCGCACCGCCGCGTGCATCACCGTCGAGTTTTGTGAGAATTACTCCATCCAACTCGAGGCGTTCGTTAAACTCTTTGGCTGAGGTGACAGCGTCCTGACCTGTCATCGCATCGCAGACAAGATATATCTGGTGTGGGCTGACTGCCTTTGCGACATTTGCGACTTCGGTCATCATTTCCTGATCGATGTGCAGCCGGCCTGCGGTGTCGATTATAACTACGTTGTGGCCGTTTTCTTTGGCGTGCTTGAGAGAGTGTTTTGCAACTTTTACAGCGTTTTTGCTGTCTTCACTGTAAACGTCAATATCTATCTGCTGACCAAGGACAATCAACTGTTCGATAGCGGCAGGTCTCTGGAGGTCGTTGGCCACTAAGAGTGGTTTTTTACCCTTTGCGACAAGGTATTTTGCGAGTTTTGCTGCGGTGGTTGTCTTACCGCAACCCTGCAGGCCGGCCAACATAATTACTGTAGGTCCGGGCGAGACGAAATAGATGCGGGTATCGACAGGCCCCATCAATTTTGTCAGCTCATCGCTGACGATTTTTACCATGACCTGTCCGGGGTGAAGACTTTTTATTACTTCGGCACCCATGGCCGCCTGTGTAACGTCTTTGCAGAACTTCTTGACGACGTTGTAGCTGACATCCGCTTCGAGGAGGGCTTTGCGCACGTCCCGCATAGCGTCCGAGACATTGGCTTCGGTAATCCGCCCCCGGCCTGCCAGCGAACGGAAAACGGAATTAAATTTTTCAGTTAATGATTCAAACATATTTTAATGTTCTAAAAGAATCCCCCAGATTATTAGGAGGTTAACAGTTACATCGAACTTTCTAAAGCACGGCGAAGTAAAATTATAAGGTCAAGGTAGTGATTCTGCAAGAAAAAATCTTCTGCCACAATTCAGTTATGATTATGTAAAGACTGATTGTTGGCAATAGATAGGATGTACAGTACGCTGAATTGTCTTTGACATGGGGGTATCCTGCCAATGCAGGCTGAATTGTCAACTCTGCCAAACCTCTGGGTCTTTTCAAAAATCCTTATTAAATATTTCTGTTTACTTCCATGCTATAATTTGTTAAAGAAGCAACGTGGACAACTATGTGAGTAGTATCATGGAAAAACGTTAAAAATCCTCAAGTCTCATCTCCGTTGTGACCACATGCTCGCATATAAAACTAAAATAGTCTAAAAAAGAGGTGAAAATGCGTAACATCAGAAAAAACAGAAAGAAACGCATTGAACAGGATAAAGAACACCCCATAAACAAGGGGAAATTGGAGCACGCGAGCCGAGGTATTACCATGCATGACAGAATAAAGCAGCCAGAGTACGATACTGAAATGCGATACCGTGCATTATTTGAGAATGCGAATGATGCTATATTTATCGCTGAGGACGGCAAATTCGTAGAATGTAATCCTAAAACTTGCGAAATGTTCGGCTGCACGCTTGAGCAGATTATAGGTAAAACGCCTTATGATCATTATTCCCCTGAATTCCAACCTGACGGCCGTAAATCCAAAGACAAAGTGCTGGAGAAAATCCAGTTGGTTATGCAGGGACAACCCCAGTTTTTTGAATGGAGGCATCTCCGATACGATGGGAGTACCTTTGATGCAGAGATCTCATTGAATCGGCTGGAACTTTCCGGCACGGTATTTATTCAGGCCATAGTCAGAGATCTCACCGACCGCAAGAAGGCACTGGAAGCGATAAGAGAATCCGAGGAGAAGTTCAGGATTCTTGCCGAGCAGTCTCCCAATATGATTTTTATCAACAAAGCCGGCAGAATAGTGTATGCCAATAAACAATGTGAAGAAATAACTGGATACAAGCGAGAAGAACTTTACTCTCCTGATTTTGACTTTCTTACTTTGATTGCGCCGGAGTCACTGGAGATGATAAAGGATAATTTCAGAAGGCATTCGAAGGGCCTGGAGATTCCGCCATACGAATATACAATTATAAATAAAGCAGGTGAAAAAATAGTCGCAATCAACTCGAGCAAACTAACCGAGTATGAAGGACAGACGGCCATCCTTGGTGTTATAACTGATATCACCGAGAAAAAACACTTACAAGAAGCGTATCATAGCCTGGTTGACAACTCTCTTCAGGGGCTGGCAATTGTCCAGGATGGGCGGATGGTATTTCTTAACAAGGCTTTCACCTCAACCACAGGCTATAGCAAGGAGGATTTGTTAGCCGCCTCTCCGGAGCAGATACAGTTGATGGTACATCCTGAGGATCGCGAGCTTGTATGGTCAAGGCATCGAGACCGAATTGACGGTAAGCCTGTGTCTCCTCGTTATGAGTTTCGTTGGATACGAAAAGACGGCAGCATCTGCTGGGTGGAGATTTATGCGAGCAGAATCGAATACCAGGGTCGCCCAGCCATACAAACCGCATATGTTGAAATCACCGAGCGAAAAAAATCGCAGCGGAAGCTTTTAGATTACCAGAGACAGTTGAAGTCACTTGCCTCTGAACTGCTGCTGGCTGAAGAACGTGAAAGGCGGCGAATTGCTGCGGGAGTGCATGATGACATAGGCCAGAAACTGGCTTTGGCCAAATTGGAACTCCAGTCGATACAGGCAATAGTATCAGAGCCAGATATATCGGCTTCTCTTGGTCACGCCTGTGAATTAATTGACAACGGGATACAGGATTCACGCTCGTTAGCGTTCGACCTCAGTAATCCTGTTCTGTATGAAGTTGGCTTTACTGCTGCTGTGGAAACATTGCTAACCGAAAAAATGATGAAAAAAAGTGGTATTAAAACTGAATTCGAATCTAAAACACATAAGCTCAAGCTTGGCCAGGATATGTCTATAGTCTTGTTTCAGGCCGTTCGAGAACTCCTGATGAATGTGGTTAAGCATGCAAAGGCACATAAGGTTAAAGTTTGTATTGACAAATTCGACGATAGAGTGCATGTTATTGTTGAAGATGATGGTACCGGATTCGAGCTATCAAAACTTCAGTCTCCGGACAGGAAGAAAGGGGGATTTGGCCTGTTCAATGTGAAAGAGAGGCTGGAGTACTTAGGTGGTAGTTTTGATATCAAATCTAAACCTCGTCATGGAACTCGTGTGACGATGATTGTCCCCGTGGAGTCCGGTATTATGCCTTCTTGAAAGGAGATGCGAGAATGAAAATTCTGATTGCAGATGATCATGGGATTGTCAGGCAAGGATTGAAATCTTTGATTGAGCGTCAATCTGACATGGAAGTTATCGCAGAAGCAGAAGATGGACGAGCAGCAGTTGAGCTTGCAAAAGAACTTTGCCCGGATGTTGTAGTTATGGATATCAGTATGCCTGAACTTAATGGCATGGAGGCAACTCGCCTTATTCTTCAAGAAAATAACAAGGTAAAGGTGATAGCATTATCGATGCACTCTGATAAACACATTGTAATGGAGGCCCTTGAAGCAGGAGCGTCGGCATACATTCTAAAATCATATCTCTTTGATGAACTGATTAGAGCTTTGGAAAAAGTGACGCAGGACGGATATTATCTGAGCCCTCGAATAACAAATGTAGTTATCGACGATTATGTAAGTAAGTCCCAAAAAAGCGAATCTACTGTAAAACCTAAACTCACAAGCCGGGAGCGCCAAATCACACAGCTTGTAGCAGAAGGTAAGACAATCAAGGAGATAGCACGCATACTACACATAAGCTCCAAGACTGCGGATGCTAATCGTCGTCAGATTATGAGCAAGCTCAATATGTATAGTGTAGCTGAGCTAACAAAATACGCCGTTCGAGAGGGACTGACCTCACTGGAATTCTAATGGATATTGTCTGAACAGAGTATATGCTCGGTTGAGCTTATTTCAATCCTTTCATCTCTACAATATCCGGCTTCCTTGTCAAAATATATTCATATACCAGCAGACATCAACTAAGCGATGCGTGTTAACTCGATAACGAACCACCCTGAACAAATTCTAAACGTAAAAAGACCATTTTCCCGGATTATTAGATAAACGAGATAATAGACAATTTTAATGAGTTTAGTGGTTAGTTGAAACTGACAGATTCACATTATCCTTCGACAAAAGTACTTGCGGAGTGCTGCCGGCCTCTTTCTTCTAATTGCAGCGTTATAAGTATTTGTATCACAGCATTTTTTAACGAATTGAATACAGCGAATGTTAAAATGGGGTATTTGTAAGCTGTAAAAAAAACAACGAATTTTAAGTCAGTGCAAATAGCGGTAAGTCTATTTATCACAGGACATAACAAAGATACATGATTTTGAAAAGTTAAAATAGGTAATTTTTATTGAAAGTTTATAAAAAAAAACTTGCATATCAGAAAATGCAAATGTAAACTTGCATAGCTTATTTCAGGTTCATAATGTTAGGCTTCTGTAAAATACCGATGAGAGGGGAAGTCACAGCAATAATGAGCCAATAAGAAATTGTAATATAAGCATCTGGACGTATTTAGGAAGTATTCAACGTTTTACGGAGGAGCAATAAGCTGAACAAGATTTATTTGTTTTGTGTTTCATAAGGATGTTTCTTTACGGGGATGTCTATTCGGAACATTAAACTTCATTCGGAGGATTAATTATGTTAGTGACAAAAGTTGTAAGAGGTGTGCTCTGTCTGGTTGTATTACTCAGTATTTCGGCTATTAGTGCTGGTCCGGCTGAAGGTGAAGGCGTGATGACCGAAGAGGATACGCCGGTGTCTATCACTTTAATTGGTAATGACCCGGATGGTGATGTACTGACTTATAAAGTTGCAACAGGTCCGTCTCATGGGCGTCTGAGCGGGACGGCGCCGAAGCTGACATATACACCCCATCCTAATTTTAACGGAACGGACAGTTTTACCTTCGTTATTAACGATGGTACTGCGGACAGTGTTCCAATGACGGTGATAATCGTAGTAACGGCTGTGAACGATCCGCCAACGGTTGATGATATCTGTGTAACCACGCAGGAGGATACGCTTGTATCGATTACCTTATCTGGTTGTGACCTTGATGGGGATACGCTGACTTACAGTGTTGTAAAGGGGCCATCTGACGGTGATTTGAGTGGGACAGGTCCAAACCTTGCCTATACTCCAAGTGAAAATTTCAACGGCTCAGACAGCTTTACATTCAAGGTCAATGACGGAGCTGTGGACAGTGCCGAGGCAACTGTGTCAATCAAGTTACTCCCGGTCAACGACGCCCCGACAGCCAGTTATGCCGGTACGATGTTCAAGGAAAGCCCGCCGATAGCTAATGACGGCAATGTGGAGACAGAGGAGGATTCACCGGTATGGATTACTCTGGCAGGCTCTGATGCAAATGAAGATGAACTGTCCTATGTTATTGTAACAAATCCCTCTCATGGGAAACTGAGCGGTACCGCGCCAAAAGTCAGCTATACTCCGAATTCAGATTTCAGCGGCACAGACAGCTTTACTTTCAAGGTCAACGATAAGACGGCGGACAGCAATGTTGCGACTGTTTCAATCACAGTAAAGGCGGTCAATGATAAGCCGAACGCTAAGGATGACAAAGTAAGCACCAGAGAAGACTTGCCCATATCGGTAATTGATGTTCTGACGAATGATGCCGACAAGGATGGCGACTCACTCAGCGTGACTGATTTTACTCAGGGCAAAAACGGTACAGTTGCTATTAACACCGATAACACCCTGAGCTATACACCTAAAGCGAATTTTTTCGGCAACGATTCATTCACCTATACTGTTAGTGACGGCAAGGGCGGAACTGATAAAGCTATTGTGAATGTTGGGGTCAAAGAGGTTAACGATCCGCCGAAGGCCGACGACAGTAGCGTAACAACACAGGAAGACAAAGAGGTTTCAATTAATTTAACGGGTAAAGATAAAGATGGAGATTTGCTGAGCTACAGTGTAGTAAAAGGCCCGTCCCATGGAACTTTAAGCGGGACAGCACCAAAATTGAAATATACACCAAAGGCAAATTTCAGCGGATCTGACACCATTACTTTCAAAACCAGTGACAAAACGGCGGACAGCGATGTTGCGACCGTGTCAATCACTATTACTGCGGCCAATGACCCCCCGATGGCATATAGCGACAGTGCAACGACGCAGGAAGATGATTCCGTATCGATTACCTTAGCGGGCGGTGATGACGACGGGGATGTAATAACCTATCATGTAGTGACCGGTCCATCCCATGGGAGCTTAAAAGGGAAAGCTCCAAGGCTGATATACACGCCAAATGCGGATTTCAACGGTTCAGACAGCTTTACCTTCAAGACCAATGACAAGAAGTCGGACAGCAAACCTGCAACAGTTAAAATTACTGTTAATGCCCTCAATGATGCACCCACAGCCAACAACAGCAGTGTAATCACACAGGAGGACAAGCCTGTTTCGATTAGCTTAACGGGAAGTGACCCAGATGGAGATTTACTGACCTATATTTTGGTAAAAGGGCCTGCTCACGGCAGCTTGAAAGGGATGGCAGGGAAATCACCAAAGCTGAGTTATACTCCCAAAGAGAATTTCAGCGGCACAGACAGTTTTACCTACAAGGTCAGCGACAAGACGGCAGAAAGCGCCGTTGCAACGGCATTAATAACAGTAAAGGCCGTCAATGACAGGCCGACTGCTAAGGATGACAGTGCGACAACACAAGAGGATACAAAAGTATCATCGATTGATGTTCTAAAGAATGACAGCGACGTGGAAAATGATCCGCTTAAGGTGACGTCTGTTACTCAAGGCAAGAACGGCCGGGTTAGTATTAACAGCGATAACACGCTGAACTATACTCCCGATGAGAATTTTTACGGAGACGATGCGTTTACATACACTGTAAGTGATGGCAAAGGTGGAACCGATGCGGCCGCTGTAAGGATTAAGGTCGAAGCAGTCAACGATGCACCAACGTTTGCTTCAAAACCTGTAACTACAGCTACAGTAGGCAAGGAATATACTTATGATGTCAAAGCAACTGATCCCGATATACTGGATACGCTTGTTTATTCTTTAATTATCGAACCAATGGGTATGACCATAGACGCTGCAACCGGTTTGATAAAATGGACACCGACCAGCGAACAAGCTGGGGCTAATGAGGTAGCGGTCAGGGTTGCGGATGGCAGCAGTACTCCGGCTTCAAGTACCCAGCCGTTTACCATAACAGTTAGTCTGGCAAATGCAAACATACCTGTTAAAATTGCCCCGAGCGGCGAAGTAGATGAGCCGGTTAAAGAGGGCAAAAAGATATTATCAGTTGCCGAAAACAGCATTGTTGCCCAGGCCAGTGACAACGATAGGCGGGAAACCGATTCCGGTTTATATACATCCTATGATTTTTCGAACGTTTATATCCCGGAAGGGGCTAAAATATCATCTGTTGTCGTTTATGTGGAACACTTTGAGCAGGAAGAATTTCCTGAAGGCAAATTGCAATGGACGGCCGGCTCAGGCTGGCCTGATAATCCTGAGGCTTGGGCGTCAATAAATGCTCCTGTTTATTCAGGCGAGATAAATGAGTCAACCGATTTATGGGACGTTACGAGTTTTGTGGACACGCCCGAAAAGGTAAATTCCCTTCAGTTCCAGGTTAAAAATAATGATGATGTTGCCAAGAGAAAAACATCCGTAGATTATATCTATGCCGTTGTTGAATGGAAATAAGTTCTGCTCAAGAGGAATCAGGGGTCTGGTTATTTGAGGTAAGTTTATAAGCTACTCGCTTGGATAGTCCCATAATATCCTTTCGAGCATAGCTATTGTTTACTTTCAAAAAGTGTTTTCAACACACCTGTTGGAACGTATGTATCCACATCAAAGAATGTCTGATATCTATTCACCGGAACATCGTATTTTAAGAAATTGGTTTTTGCATTTAGTCAAATATCGAGTATAATATATATAGAGCAAGCGTAATCGAGAGAGACAACAGGCGGGAAAGTCCGATATGATTTTGAGATTATGTGTCTTATGATCTCGAATGAATTTAAGCGGTTGCTCTTCTAATTGCGAACATAATACTACTCCTTTCTTCTATTTGGGGGGCTGGTCTCCACACGGTCAGCCCCATTTTTTTTGTTAATCACATTCATTTTCTGCCAAATTGAGCATTTCAATCTATTCCTTTCTACGATATTTGTATTATTAAGAATTTCGAATGTCACTTCGTGCTGAAAAGCCTTTTTTATTGTTCTCAGCAACTCGATGTTAACGTAAAATTCCGGGAATAATTGTGCGCCCAATGTCTGCAAGGTCCTAAAACTATTTTGTTTTTGTCATGTAATCAAATGCGGCGGTGAAAATTAAGCTGTAAGAGGATATTGCTCCTGAAAACTCTTGACTTTTGCGGGCAAATAGGATAAACTTACCTTTGTAATAAGTAGTTTCCGGGGGGTGATCAAAATCGAAATGGGGGGTACTCAAATTTCCACAATTGAGCACTCATGTTAAATTGATTGTTGTACATGAATAAAGCAGATTCGGATGCCGGGTTTGTTTTAACAGGCGATCAGTGGTAAAAAGCTAAGAATATACAATTATCCATAGAACAGGACCAGTATCGTGGGGCTCTGTAAAATAAATCGCTACTGTGGGTAGTTATAGCAAAGTGATGTGAGAAGAGATTTAATTTGGGGGAGAAATGATGAAGTTGTTAAAGATGTCAGTGGTTTTCTTTGCGGCGGTCATTATATTTTTACCGTCCGCAACAAAAGCCACCCCTCTTGGCACAGTGGACATAGCCAAAACGGGCAATGGAGCCAGTGACATAATCGAGGTTTGGGCTGCCGGTTACGAAGGTCTTCCCTCTTATGCCGGAGTTTATATGCTCGATAAGAGCTACGGCACGAATGAAGGAAAAATATGGTCAGACGGGCCGATCGGCGCTTTCTGTATCGAATGGGCGGAACTAACCTCAAGCGAAACATTGACATACGATGTAATTATGCCGGCGGAAGGGCCTGTTCCGACAACTCTTTTAGGAGGTCCAATGGGTACCTCCAAGGCCAAATATCTGCAGGAACTATGGGGCAGATACTTTGATCCGTCCTGGGTGGGTAGCGGCTCATTTACTTACGAGCAGAATGTTAAGGCAGCAGCTTTTGGTGCGGCTGTGTGGGAGATTGTTCACGAGGACCTTCCAACGTCTTCGTTAGGCTGGGATGTGACAGTGGATGGCACTGCTGGAATTCGTGGTTTCCGTGCCGACTATCTTGATTCTGTTGCAGCTAATAATATGCTGCACTCTCTTGATGGTACAGGACCGAGGGCGGACCTGCGAGTCTTTTCTTATAATGGACAACAGGACTATATTACAGCAGTACCGGAACCGGCGACAATTGCTTTGCTCGGCTTAGGGGGAGCATTCAGCCTGCTGCGGAGGAAAAAGACCCGAATATAAGTGACATAAAAAAGGGGGATAAAACAGACCTTTCCAGGTCCTGTAATCTGTTTCGAAATTTGTTGGGGGGAAAAAGATTCATATCAACCAGGTTAATAGAACCAGCCAGAAGTGAAAGGTCGGCTGTAGCAGTGGCCGGCGGAAAGGGGGGTAAGAGATAATAGCTACTGAATAAATTGAGTAATGCGAATTCAATGGACTTAAGAAAACTACTCGGGATGTTGCGCATTACTCGCAGTACAAAAACAAAACGGATAGAAATTAAATATATACAGTTAGTATTGAGGGGACAAAAAATGAAAAGGTTAGTAATAGTGATTTTCACATTGCTGGTTTGTACAGGGGGGACGGTGCTCGCAACGCCGGCAATTGAATTCAGCCCTGATTCGAACACAGGCGGAAGCTGGGAATATGATGGAGCCAGCACGCTGAGCTTTAATCAGAATATTACCATCGATGCGGGAATGGGCAGCAACTATGATGCTCTGACCGGCTCTTTGGTTTATATTCCCACCCTTGTAATAAGCGGCAGCGGAAATTATTACGATGTCAAACCAATAGGCAGCCCGACCATCATGATTACCAATGCAGATAAGACTGCGCTTTACATGACGGCCACACTTGGTGCAGGGGACCTGCAAACTATCGGTACGGTAGCAGGGGGTTATACTGCTTTTACGACGGATATTACTGATATCGTAATAACCGATGCGGGCAAGGCGATTGGATCTGCCGCACTGAACAGCATTCTCTACACACAGACTCAGGGACTTGATTTTGAGCTTTCCCTGCAGGGCGGAAGCGGGACTAACTACAAGAGTTTTGCCGAGATGCTGGCCGGTGGTTATGCCGGCGGCAATGGTTTCAGTGGCGCGATGTCGATTCCGGAGCCGGCAACAATTGCTCTGCTGGGTTTTGGTTCTTTGGCTTTATTAAGAAAACGCAGGAAATAAAAAAATACTCGGTTTACCTAACCCTTGGGCTGTGAGCATACGTCTTGCAGCCCATTTATTCTGTATGGGGCAGAGTGCCGAAAAAACTTTTTGCCATAGACCTATAATAAGTTTTGCTGTCTTTATAAACACACTATAACGGATTTTCAGGGGGTATTCCACGGTTTTCTACTGGCGTAAAAACAGCTTTTAGAGTATAATAGATATAATAATTCGGATGGAGGTGAGATATGAAAATAATGTTTGGATTTCTTTGGAAGCGTTTGAGTAAATTGTGGCAATCGAACGAGTCTGTAGCGCCCGGGATTGACTCCCATAAATGGGCGAGCAAAATCGAGATATTTAGAAGTTTCAAACGTTATTAAATTGCCCCGTTCAAACACAGCTCCCGTGAATAATTGGATATGTCAGTGCATCTTCATCTTGTAATCGGGAGTGTAGGCCTTCTCTGAAACAACACTGATATTTTTTATTTTGACAAATCTACTTGTTCCACATCTAAACTTTGTGGACGTACGGTTTCTCTCAAAACAAAAGTGTTGGTCTTACATATCCCAGTCTTTAGAGTCTTTTACAAATTTGTTTTGCAGAACAAGGCCTATTAATGTCGGAGCCATCAGGAGTGTGGGCAGAAACCATTTTTTAGTAAAAAGTATTTCTTCCAATCGAACCGATGTTGCCGGATGCATATATAGAATAGCCAGGGAGCCAACCACGATTAAACAGGCGCCGCTGAGACTTGAAAAAAGAATGACGGCGACCTTAAAAACAATGAATGAAATCATACCTCCGGCAACCATGCCGATAAGTGCCCCTGCCCAGATATATTGTTCGGGCAATCCGGAAGCGTACCATATACCGGAGGTGAGTATTCCGCCGGCGATTGCCCCTAATACACTGACAGCCCATCGCATCAGTGGTATTGAAAGAATTCCGAGCAGGCCCATGCCTACCAGCCCGCCTAAAAGCCGATTGTTCAGGCCGACGATTTTATCGGTTACTGATACACCCAGGAACACGCCAAGCAGGGCGAAGCAGATTACCACTAATATTTTGAATACACGCCAACCGTACATAAGACAGACTATGCCGAAAGTTATGAAAGTTACAGCTTCGGCCCGATTGAGAGTAGTTATATAATTCCAAAAGGACTCCATTGGGACTACAGATTCTTCTGCGGCGCCTGAGGAAGCAGTTTCAACCGCCTGTGCAAGGATAGTAACGCAATCCATTATTCGTTTCTCCTTAAACCTTCTTTTAAGTCGGACTTTTTTCAGGAACAAGCTCCTGTTAAGTCCCCCACCATCTTTTTTTTCTCTGTTTGGGTTTTTGTGTATTTCCGCCCGTTTGACTTTTTACAGTGGGTGATGTTTTTGGTTCTGTGCAAAGTAATAGCTGCTCTGTTGTTCCGAAAGCCATCATTGCCGCAAATACGGCGACATAGAATGGTGATCTGCTGCTGATAATGCTGACAGGCATTGAACCTTTATTCAACAACAGCAGAATCATACCGGCGAAGATTAGCACTGTTCCCAGAGCCGAACAGCACAAAGCCGAGGCTAACTGCCAAAGCGAAAATCCCGCCACTATACAAATTAGTATCAGCACCATTATTATTACCCAGTTATATACCGGCATCTGTAAACAAGCATGTTTTATCTTTTGGCCGGCGTTAATTATACAGGTTTTCATTATTTCCGAACTTTCCCGAACACCGAGAGCAACATCCTGAGCTGGCATTTCGCCAGGACTTATCACTGTTTCCTTTTGTGAATTTTCAATATATGGCCTTGCTAAAACAATAAAAGCAAACAAAGCCGCAAATGCGGCTGTAAGTATCGTGATAAATATCCTTTCAAAAAGCATTGCAAGTGCCGCAGCAAGAGCAGCAGTGAACGCAGCCGAGATGATATTTTGGCCGATTGAAAAAAAGCCACAAATACCCCCGGTTATTGCTCCTGCAACAGCAACTAAAATTTTTCTAAAGCCCAGTCCGCCGAGCCAAATAAATAACCCGGCTATAACACATACCAATCCCGGCCCGACCAAAACTACAGGGCTGAGCCGCACTGTTCCGCCAAGGGCGTATTCTAAATCGTGTAAAATTTCAAGCATAGCGCTCTTACAAGCAAGCTAAGCGAACTTATCGCCAGTCCCCGTGAAAACGGGGATTCGTTTATTTCTTATTTATCGACCTATTCGTACGAATTTCGTTAAATCGAGTAATATATGTTTGATATAAGGCCAAAAAGACTGTTTTTGGATATTCAATAGGCTTAATATGGATCAGAGGAGTTGAACCTCCACGGATCAGGAAACGGGCAAATGGGTAGATTTAGAATCACCAAAAGTCTCAATGCGAATCTGACGAAGTGAATGAAGTAATTATTGTTGAGGGCTTTGGAAGCCTGGTAAGCAATCTGTATGAGAAATGTTTGTTAATCAAATAATCCAATGCTGAATTTTTCTGATCTCAAAATCCGGTTCAAACGCCCCGATCTGATGCACTGGCTGGTAAACATCGTAGTTGCATCATTCTTTTCCTACTACGTTTACGACAGCATCATTCGTCTGGCTACCGGGACGTGTGTGACACTGTTAATCGCCCTGCTCTTTAGAAATACTAGTATTACATTGGTTTTTTTATTAAGACGCCCCTCGAAACTAACTTCCAGAAATGTTGGGGACTGGATTGCGGCCATAGGCGGCACATTTATAACATACCTGTACACAAGCCAGGCAAAACCGATTTATCCATTTATAGTGCCAACTGCATACTTAGTAATGATAGTAACTGCGTTTCTTTCAACAATTGGCATCATCAACCTTGGACGGTCTTTTGGCCTTGTGCCGGCAAACCGAGGTATAAAAACAGACTTGTTGTACGGAATTGTTCGTCATCCGCTTTATTTACTATATACGATTTATGATCTGGCGGTCATATCGTTGGCTTTCTCATTACATAACTGCTGCATATGTATTCTGCACGCTCTGTTCTCATATTTGCGGGCTAAGCGTGAAGAAAGCATTCTTATGCAGGATATAACCTATCAGGAATATGCATCGAAAACACGTTATATGTTTTTGCCGGGTGTCCTTTAGCTTTACAGAAGAACAGATATCCGTAAAGAAACTCAGCAAAAGGCCTAAAATCGCCTGTTCTTGACGACAAAGATAATGAATGCGGATGAGAGGAGTCGAACCTCCACGAGCCGAAGCCCACAGGCACCTGAAGCCTGCGCGTCTGCCAATTCCGCCACATCCGCGGCATTAATATTTTAATACTTACCTGAGAACATTATACCAATTGGTACAAATATTAATGGTTCCTGCCGTTTCGTCAAGGATTTTAGTACAAAGCCCTTTAGAAATTATATAACCGGCAGAAAATCTGTCAGGCTATTCTCTAATGATATTAAATTAGGACAATAGAAATGGAGGGCGGAACAACGCGGAATATTACACTTGTGATTATAATTGTGAGGATTGTATTGGTTATATCAATGTTGAAAGGGAGTTTTGTCTCTGAATAAAACCAAGGTTGCCGAATTGTCCTATAAACCATAACCGGATTTACAAAAGCAGCACACTTGTGCCACTCGTATAGTCTGTGGAAATCGACCTTCTTATGTCTTGTTTCTGCTTTAATATCCTTATTAACAAGGCTTTAATTATGTTTCAACGTTGGAGGCATTCTGTATAAATGCAGGGAAGTTCTGCCTCTTATATCATTGAGTTACAAGATAGAGGTAAATTAACTCTGCGGATTGTCCGAAAACTACTCTATCTGTGAAGGTATTTACTATTACGGTGATAGCAGAATTAAGGGGGAGTATTCGTATTTAAATCAAAAACTGCTGTTTACTGGGGTAGAAACTGAATTTGAAGTGGAGGTATTAGTAATCGGATGGCCTCGGCAAAAACCATATCAAAGATTCCTGAAGCTAAAGCTATTCTGCCTTTTGGCGAGTTGCTTGTTTCAAAAGGTCTGTTGACCTCTGAAGAATTAGAAAAAGTTCTGGACGAGCAAAGCCGGCGGGGGGGACGACTGGGGGAGATACTGCTCCGTCTTGAAAAGCTCAATCATGAGGATGTTACTCTTGCTTTGGCTGAGCACCTCTCTATGGAATACATCCGCCTGGGTGATACCAGCAATATGAACAATGTAGATATGGATATCGCTCGAATATTACCCGAGAGTATCGCCAAGCGATTTTGTCTTGTGGCTATACGTGAGCTTGATGGCAAAGTTGTTGTTGTAATGGCGGATCCGCTTAATGTTGTCGCTTTAGATACGGTAACGCTGAAAATAAAGCGCCAGATTAAACCGGCAATCAGCTCACCTCGTGAAATAAACAGGGCCATAGAGTTGATTTATCACGGTTCGGATCTTGAAGAACAGCAGCTTCGTACCCTGGTAGAGGGTGAAGTTGATGAAGAAGGAATACTTTCAGAAGATGCAGAGGAATCGGATACCAGTGGCGAGGAAGATGCAAACAAAGCGCCTGTGATTCGATTTGTTGACCTGCTCATGAGTCAGGCTGTCAAAAGCAGAGCAAGTGATGTACATATTGAGCCTCAGGAAACAACAATGATGGTTCGTATGCGAATTGATGGTGTACTCCGTGAGATGGTACCTCCCGCTAAAAAAATGCAGGCGGCGGTAATTGCCCGAATTAAGATTATTGCGAGAATGGATATTGCCGAGCGCAGGCTTCCCCAGGATGGCCGATTTAAAATGAAGACATCAGGCCGGCATATAGACGTTCGAGTCTCGGTAATTCCCACTATATATGGCGAAAAAGTTGTTATGCGAATACTGGATGCCTCGGCGGTAAAACACGATTTGGGGGAGCTTGGACTTGAGCCTGGACTTCTTGAGGAGTTTAAGGGGATGTTGGCGAGGCCGCATGGGATTATGATTGTAACAGGACCCACGGGCAGTGGTAAAAGTACCACCCTGTATTCTGCTTTGAATTATGTCAAGGACCCGACGAAGAATATTACAACAGTTGAAGATCCCGTCGAATATCGTCTTGGGGGAATTAACCAGATTCAGATTAAGCCGGAAATTGAACTCGATTTCGCAAAGTGCCTCCGAGCTATTTTAAGACAGGACCCGGATATAATTCTAATAGGTGAGATTAGAGACAAAGAAACAGTCGAAATTGCAATAAAGGCATCTTTGACGGGACATCTTGTTTTGAGCACTTTTCATACTAATGATGCTCCAAGTGCGATAAGCAGATTATTATATATGGGTATTGAGCGATATCTGTTGGCTTCGTCGCTGAATTTGATAGTAGCCCAGCGATTGGTCAGGAAAATCTGTGATCACTGTAAAGAACCTATAACCTTAAGTGAGGAGGTTCTTAAACGTTTGAAGATTGATCCCAAGAAGGACAAAGATTCTGTCTTCTATCATGGCAAAGGCTGTCCTGCCTGCGGTGGGACAGGTTGTTTGGGCAGGTTACCAATATTTGAGTTTTTGGTTATAGATGAAGAAATAAGAGAACTGATAGTTGCCAATAGCAGCGAGCAGCAGATAAGAGAGGCATCACGTAAAAGAGGATACGGAGGTTTGCTTGAAAGCGGTGTAAGTAAAGCATTGGCTGGTTTAACAACCGCCGAAGAGGTTATTAGTGTAGCTTATACAGGATGAGATTTAAGAAGGTTTGAAATATGAAAAGTTATAAATATATCGCTCGGGATTCAAAAGGGAAACATAAGAAAGGTCTTGTGCAGGCAGCTTCATCAACTGATGTACTTGGCTATCTTCAGGAACAGGGTTTTACACCGATTTCTGTCGGTGAGGTAACTACGAGTGTTGCAAAAAAGAAGCGTGTAGTCAAAAAACGTGTCAAATCAGCGGAGCTTGCAGCACTCTGCTGGCAGCTTTCAACAATGATCGAGGGAGGAATTCCTATTACAATAGCTTTGGATACAATTGCCGAAGATGCAGAAAGTTCAAGTCTTCAGCCGGTACTCGAGACTATTTCTGAAAAAGTTAAAAAAGGCGAGTCTTTCTCGGACGGTCTTGCGGAATTTCCCAATGTTTTCAACCGCTTGTCTCGTGCACTGATCTTAGCGGGTGAAACTACCGGCAATATGGGAGAAGCGTTGAGTCATTTGGCAAAATATTTTGACAGCCGCGATAGATTAGCCAAAAAGATAAAAGGGGCTACAGCTTATCCAATCTTTGTAATGTGTTTTATTACCCTGATAATTATTTTTATAATGGCTTTTATTGTCCCTCGCTTCAAAACCATATTTGACACACTCGGGGGTGAACTGCCGGCCTTTACAAGAGGATTTATGGGCTTTTACGATATTCTACGTTACAACATTATCTACATAATCGGAACAATTTTTGTACTCATAACTTCCTGTATATTATTGCACAAAACCGAAAAGGGACATCTTTTTTTCAGCAAAGTGGTTCTGCGTATTCCTTTGTTTGGAAAGGTATTAGCACAGGCTTTTGTTGCAACGTTTTGCAATACAATGTCAACATTATTGTTGGCAGGGGTTTCAGTTCTTGAGGTTTTCGATGTGCTTACCGGGATGACTGCTAACGATGTTATAAAGTCAGCAATATTACAAACCAAAGATAATATTGTCGAAGGCTCAAACATCTCGACAAGTATGTCAACATCGGGTTTTTTCCCCAATATGGTCATCAAAATGATACAGGTCGGTGAAGAAAGCGGATCTTTACCCAGAGTTCTTGGAAAGACCAGCGAGCATTATGAGCGAAAAGTCGATGCAACAGTAACAACCTTGACGAGCTTGCTCGAGCCAATAATGATTGTATCGGTTGGGGCCGTTGTATCAATTGTAGTTATTGCTCTGTACCTGCCAATATTCTCAATGTCAGACGTGAAATGATAGGTCATTTCGGGGTGAAGCTTCAGGTATGCTGGGCAATGAGTTAAGGGGTAAAAAACTCGATAATCTCATATAGTTGTCGGTGATTTTGGTCGATAGAGGGATGGATTGATAGCGTGTGTTGCGAGATATGAATCGGGCAGCACGAAAATATTATATGCGAGGAAATATTCAGAACATTTTTAGGAGATTGAAGATGAACAAGAAAAGAGAGAGAAGGGGCTTCACGCTGATTGAGCTGATGGTCGTTATTCTGATTGTCGGTATATTAGCTGCGGTCGCAGTTCCCATTCTTCGCGGCCGAATCGAGCAGGCGAAGTGGTCGGAAGCCGCCGCGACGGCTGGTGCTGTCAAAACCGCCGTACGAGCTTATTATGCCGAGAATCCCACTGTGGCGGGAGCTTGGTCTGGCCAGGCTGTTTCGGGCGTTGCTACGACTTTAGGTTTTCAGGCAGGCGACCTTACCGGCAGGTACTTTACCGAGGCCAATTTCACAATTACTTCTGTGGATGCCAATGGGAATGCAATTATTGCGGTATCGGCCCCTACAGGCCTGAGTGGCTCCGGTACACTTAATGCTACTGGCTGGGTCTATACACCGTAAGCATTTTGTGAGTTCTGTAATGCCGACGTTTTAGATGATGACGGAGGCATACGCAGGCGGGTTTGAAAGTAGCCAGACCTTTATCTGCGGCGGCCGTTGTGCTCTCACTGCTTCGCTTTTATGAAGTAAAACGGCTGCGGGTATCAGTGGGAGCAGTTGGTTCAATTGAGCTAATGGTGGCTATGGCTGTTGCGGCTGTAGCCACCTTTAACCTTAAATAGAGCCTCTGGAATTTAGTTTTACATCATAATTCATTGCTTGGGTTACCTTTTGCCAAAAACAACCGGGGCACATATATATTACTATTTGTTTTGGCTTGTATTGTTTTTGTCATATACTTATAAAGAAATAAATGCACGTAATTCTCCATAATTCGATTAAGATATCGCGAGAAGAGTGCATATTAGAAAGATGACAAATGGGAAGAGCATTCATCCATCGTCTCTTAAATGCCTTGTTTAACAGGAAAAAAGAGACCAATGCTATAAACGAAACAAAGAACCGGGCTTCAACTAGGGACAAAGCCAAAATCAAAACAACTCAAATTAATACCAAGTCGAAAGCCAACATAATAGGAGAGGACAAGGCAGAAACCGAGATTGAAACAGAAGAAAAAATCCGCTCCTGTGCAGTAGAGGTTAAAACTTGCATAGATTTGATTAATAAAAGTACAGGTACTCCCAGTAAGCCGAAAGGAGGCTGCGGGCACGCCAAAGCGGATAATAGAAAAGCAGATAGTAATCGCAAAACTTCAAGTAGCAACAGTGATTCGGTTACGAAGAGGAACCAACAAGGTGTATCTCCGTCAGAAATGGTCGTATTATTAGCAAAAGTAGAGGAAAAAGTATCTGAAGCTGTATTTAAGGCTAAAGAAAAAGACGACAAAAAGAAGAAGGGCAGTAGGAAAAAGAGAACTTGATTAAGTTGATAGCAGTTTGTTTTCATACAGATGGTCAAGATGAAAAAGAAGACTCTTTGATGGGGGCAAGGAGATATTTAGCCCAAAGACAAATACCATACCCGAATCTACCGTCGCGTAATTTTATTGAGCCGGCAACTAAACAAATCTTTCATAATCTTCTTGTAGCTTAATGTCACATCCACAACTTCAGTTGTTAATCGACAAAGAAAGCTTGAATCTATTTTGGCTTTTTTTTCACAAGACCGATAATTATTAAGGATATAGTCTGAAGTGCTTCCAATATTATCTATCTTTAATCGATGAATGCCGCTTGCCATAACTGTTCTGAATAATCTGCAGAAAACGATCAATATTTGGTTATTTATCGGACTGGATATTCCTCAATCAAACACATCAATCTATATGCTCGATATGTATTTTTTCGTAAAACGCTCTGTTGTTTAAGCCGATGAAAAGAAACGTTAACTAAGACTTCTGATTTTAAAATCTGTATTTTTATAAGCATTGATAGGCTTGGAGTGGGTAAGAATGTTTAATTTTACCAAGACTGAGATTCTGGGATTGGATATAGGATCATTTTCAGTCAAGGCAGTTCGATTACGCAAAGATGAATCAGAGTATTCGGTTGCCGCCGCTGGCATTACCGAGATTGCAGCAAGCGAAGAAGACGATAATCATCTAAATACCGTTAACGCAATTCGTGAATGCTTTGAATTGGTTGGTGGCAGGACCAAACTGGCTGTTTGTGGACTCAGCGGCCCGGAAGTTGCAGTACGTGACTTTGAGTTTCCATCATTATCGGCTTCAGAGATAGATGGGGCGGTTGTATTTGAAGCTTCGCAGGTTTGTCCGTTTAATGCTGCAGAAAGTGTTGTTGATTATCACTTGATATCTAACGACGATGATAAGACAGGTGGTGTCCTGGTAGCTGCGATGAATACGCTGGTAACGGACAAGGCAAATCTCGCAAAAGAAGCTGCTTTAAAGTGTGTCCTGATGGATGTTGAGGGATTGGCACTTCTAAATTGCTTCAATGGTCTGGCCGGAAATTCTGATAAATCAACAATCGCGATACTGAATGTTGGAAATTCCAGAACAACCCTGGCAATTATGGGCGTTAACAGCAGACCTTTCGTTCGCGATATGACTTTTGCAGGTAATGATATTATAAAACTGATTGCGGCAGATAAAAGTATGTCAACCGAAGACGTCAGGAGGATTTTATCTGGTAAATCAAAGAATGCTCCAACAGAGCTTAATGATAGCCTTGGAAAAGCTTGTAAGCAACTTATAGTCGATGTCTCAAATACTTTACGCTATTATGCAACCCAGGAGCAATCGACTCGGATTGAGAAATTATTTGTTTGTGGAGGTTTTGCACTTGCAAATGGTTTTGTCGAATTATTGAACAGCAGGTTAAGGATAGAAGCGGTTTTATGGAACCCTTTTGAGAACATAAGCTGTGATACTGAACCTCAGTTCGGAGATATTTGCGGCGAGCAGGGCCCTGCACTTGCGGTAGCAGCCGGTCTTGCTATGAGGTCGGTCTAATAATGGATTTATCAAAAATGAATATAGGTTGTACGAACAGCGGGATAGATAGTTATGTTTAAGATAGATTTATTAAAAGGACAGGGCCTCCCATTAAAGAGTAGTCCCGGAGGCATAGCTATTGTTGCAGTCACTATCGCAGTACCCTTATACATATTAATAATAATGTTCGGCTTCCATGTGAATGATAAAACATATATGTCAATAAGGGAGCAGGAAATAGGCAGATGCCAGTCGGGGATTGACAGATTGTCGGACGCTGTGAAACTGCAGGAATCATTAGTGAAAGAGAAAGTACTTTATGATGCTTGCTTGGCGGAAGTAAAGTCTTCTATCGAGAAATATGTGCAGTGGTCGCCTGTGCTGGTGACGCTGGTGGAGAATATGCCGAACTCAGTGATGTTGACCGAGCTTGAGGTAAGGCAGGACTCTGTGAGAAGAAAGGTTCCCAAACCCGATAACCCGCAGGAAATGATTGAAGACAGTGTCCCTGTTAACATATTGAGTATGAGTATTAGCGGCGGTCCTCAATATGACTGTAACAAGGAAGTCAGAGATTTTCAGGACCGTCTTCAATCTTCGGCTTTCCTTGGTCCAAAGCTTGAGAACATCATGGTTTCACGCGAATCTGAGACACTTAAAGGCCGGGATGTTGCTTCTTATGAAATTGACTGTGTCTTTAAACCGAGGTTGTAAAATGAATTTTATCAAGGTTCATAAAAAATATCTTATAGCATCTGGTGTAATATGGTCGGCTTGCTTTGTGATTTTCCTGCTTGCCTACATGTTTATTGTAAGACCTCAAAAGAATGCCAAAAGACTCGTCGAAAGCAGGCTCGCAGAGAAACAACAGGTCTATGAGTCTGCCCTAAGAGCTGCACAAGAAGAAACCAAAATCCGTTTGAATGAACAAATCGAGAGTTTGCAAAACAGGCTTAAGGATTTCGTTGTTGAATTCGGGGATTCCGCTAATTTGACTTTTGACTTAAGCCAGATTGCTGAAGAGAAGAAAGTTGCTTCTTTCGGCAGTAAAGCCAAAACTAACCGTGGAATTACAAGGGAAAAAGATGAATATAAGTACATTCATGAGAACCAGATT
Organism: Sedimentisphaerales bacterium; assembly: GCA_032250555.1. Lineage (GTDB taxonomy): Bacteria > Planctomycetota > Phycisphaerae > Sedimentisphaerales > Anaerobacaceae > NIOZ-UU13. The sequence continues at coordinate 1,502 of JAVVFI010000025.1, read as the reverse complement.
AATATCAGCTTTACTGGTGATTGGAATCAGTTTGCCACGTTCTTGAATTCTTTAGAGAGGCACAGACCGGTCATATTCGTGGATAAGTTTACAATAGCTCGTGCGGGGCAGGATGAATCAGTTTTTAGGGTGAATCTGAATGTCGCGGCTTTAGTCAGAAAACAGCAGGACGGTGAAACTGCCGATAAAAATACGGGACAAGTTTACGGCAAAAAAATATGAGAACAATAGCAATAGCAAATCAGAAAGGTGGTTGTGGAAAAACAACTACGGCAGTGAATGTCGCGGTCAGTCTTGCCGAGAAAGGTAAGAGGACGCTTTTAGTTGACTTCGACCCGCAGGGTCACAGCACAATAGGCCTTGGCCATAATATTGATGAGCTGCCTGTAACCATTTATGATGCGATTACAAAGTCTCAAGTTTCAATCTCCGAAGTAATATTGAGCACAAAATTCGAGCGGCTTGATATTGCCCCAAGCAACGTTCTGCTTTCTGGCGCAGAGGTTGAACTGGTCAGCGTAGTCGGTAGAGAGTTTGTCCTGACCAAGGAATTCAAAGCAGTTGAGGACAAATATGATATATGTATTATCGACTGTCCGCCGTCGCTTAGTCTGTTGACCCTCAACGCACTTGTTGCAAGTAATGATATTATTGTGCCTGTTCAGGTGCATTACTATGCGATGGAAGGCCTGAAACAATTGTTCGAGACAGTGAACATTATCAAAGAGCATTTACATTCCTGTAATGTAGAAATCTTGGGCTTATTGTTGACTTTTGTGGATAAAACAACCCTGCTCAGCAGGCAGACTGAAAAGCAAATGCGTGAATATTTCGGTGATTTGGTATTTGAAACGGTTATTCACAGAAGCGTAAGGTTGGCTGAGGCGCCAAGCACAGGTGAGCCGGTTTTGACCTACGCTCCAGAATGCCGCTCGACAGCGGAATACAGGGCTTTAGCTGAAGAGATAATTAATGGCAAGGTTTCTGTTGAGCAGATGCGCGAAGCCAAGGCTTTAGCTGGGAGATAATCAATGTCAGAAAAGGAAAGGGATAGGGATAAAGCGGGGCTGCACAAGAAAATCTCATCGATTTTCAGTGGGGTATTGATTCCGCAAAATAGCCGCCGGATGTCTTCCAGTACCGCCACACCGGAGGATAAAGAGACAGACTCGGCTGAAACCCAACAACAGGCTCCTGAGGTACAGGAATCCGAGTCTCGAAATACACAAATAATACCTGAGCCGGAACAGGCGCAGGAATCCTGGTCCGAGTCTACTCAGAAAGTTGAAGATAAACCGGTTTCTCCACCCAAATTTATGATGGACCAGGAATCAAAGGTTGTTCCGATTGAGGAATCCGAAATAGAGTCGTCTGAAGATTATAAAGCTGAGCCAATTCAGGAAACCGACGAAGAGCCAGTCCATGAAATCCAGGATGAACAGTCTGACACTCCCAGATTTGTTACGGCCCAGGAATCAAAGGTTATACCGATTGAGGAATCC
>JAVVFI010000259.1:0-8062 GCA_032250555.1 Sedimentisphaerales bacterium | reverse complement strand
AGGAAAGGCCGAAATCGAAGTATTCGATGTAGGAAACACTTTCTGTGCGGCGCGTATTACAGAATCAAATCCAAAAAAGCCCATATTAATGGATGACATTGCGGCTAATTTAATTTGGCACAGTGACAAATCAAATGTGTTTGTTATTGCCGGCGACTTTGACCTTGATAAAGATGGAAACATCGACCAAAACGCAATCGGCAGAATAAAATCACTTATCGAAAAATGGGGCGGTAAGGTCGTGGACGAAATTTCTATCGACACGGATTTTCTGGTTCTTGGTGATCAGCCGCAAGTACCGCAACAGCAGCCAACCCTTGAACAACTGGAAGTGGATCCGGGAGCTATGCAAAGATACGAGGCGCTGCTGCAGCAGCTCAGTCACTATAACCAGCTTCAAAGCCAGGCACAGGCCCTGTGGATACCGATATTCAGGTATGAAAGATTCCTGTATTTTATCGGCTACAAAGGGCAGATAAGTAAGGCCGGCGCTTTTTAAGAACAGGCTGCGTTGCAGAATTCGGAACTGGAGCTACGAAACCGGTTCGATCCCTATCGAGGCAATATAAATGTCGCCCGTGTAAGAAGCTGCGCATTCGCAGACAAAGCCCTTTTTCAATGCAACAAAAGTTACAGTACAGCTCGCTTTGACAGCCGTACCCAGAGGCTGGCCGCTATCGCAATCCAGACCTGACGGAATATCCACCGCCAAAATCGGACAATCACAGGCATTTATACTTTCTATCAATTGTATATAATCATCCCTCAAGGGTCCGCTCAATCCGGTACCAAAAAGACCGTCAACAATCATATCAGCATCGGCCGCAAATCCCTTGACTCGAGCAGGCACGTCATCATCTTTGGGATTTAATTGTTCAATCGGCCGGCCTGATTTCTCCAAAATATCCAGGTTTATCTTCGCATCGCCTTTCACCTTCATCCGGTCACCACATATCACCACGACAACCTCGAAACCGCTGTTCAAAAGGTGGCGGGCAATCACATATCCATCGCCGCCGTTATTTCCCGTACCGCAGAATATACAAACCTTCGGCTCGGTAATGGCTTTTAATTTTTGTTGAATAAGTTCGGCGCAGCTCCTGCCGGCGTTTTCCATTAAAACCACACCGGGGATGCCAAGAGTATTTATCGCCCAGGAATCAACTGCACGAACCTGCTCTTTCGTCATCAAGATACATTTGTTGCCTGGTGAATATCTTTCCATAATCTCTTATTATACATCAGGCACTTAAGCTGTCAATTGACACAATGAGCGCAGGCAATTAGAATGTCCTTCCATATGCAAATATTACTGACAAATGACGATGGCATTTTTGCCCCGGGGCTGGCGGCGCTTTACAAAGAGCTTGTCAAGATAGGTGATGTAACTGTAGCCGCACCTGCGGACAGCCGCTCAGGGACCAGCCACAGCATTACATTCTCCCAGCCGTTAGTCTGCAATAAAGTTGATATCAACGGCCTGTTCACCGGTTTCAGTGTCCAGGGCTCACCGGCCGACTGCGTTAAATTAGCAGTTATGCAGTTACACAAAGGGCCTATAGATTTAGTTGTGTCCGGCATTAACCACGGGGCAAATGTGGGAATAAACGTCTATTACTCGGGTACTGTCGCTGCTGCGATGGAGGGAGCATTTTTAGGGATTCCGGCCGTTGCGATGAGCTGTTCTTTCGAAGAACATATGGATTTCGAAAAGGGAGCACACCACTGCGTTAAAATTCTAAAACAGCTTATGCCCGTCAATAATGGTAATGTGATAAATATCAATATCCCGCATTTAGCCAAAGGTGAACCTAAGGGCGTAAGAGTTGTACCCCAATCAAGTAAGGGCTTTGACGAGTATTACATTCGCCAGACAAATGAACAGGGGCAGACCGTTTTTCAACTGGCCGGCAGCGGCCACCGCATTGACGGTACACCCACCGACACTACATCCTTAGAGGAAGGCTATATAACGGTAACCGCCTTAGCCCCCGATATGACGGACCATCCCAAAACAAGCGAGCTTAACCAAATAAAATGGTAAGTTGTTGTATATGTGAAATTGCAGAACAGGGGAAACTAATCAATGAAAGCATTGGTAAAGAGCAGGCCCGAATCCGGAGTGTGGATGGAAGATGTCTCAGTACCCGAAATTGGCACCAATGATGTCCTGATAAAAATCAACAAGGCCGCGATCTGCGGGACGGATATTCATATTTTCAACTGGGATGCCTGGGCCCAAAAAACAATCAAGCCTCCTATGGTCATAGGCCACGAATTCGTCGGGACCGTGGAAAAAATTGGGGATAACGTACATGATGTGGAATTAGGTGAGTTGGTAAGCGGCGAAGGGCACATTGTCTGCGGTCGCTGCAGAAACTGCCTGGCCGGACGCAGACATCTGTGCACCGACCCAAAATGTATCGGCGTAAATCGGGATGGAGCGTTCGCCGAATATCTGTCTATACCGGTCACCAACGTCTGGCATTGCGACCCTGGCATACCCACAGATGTGCATGCCTGCTTCGACCCTTTTGGTAACGCAGTACACACAACTCTTTCTTATGATTTGGTTGGAGAAGACGTACTGATAACCGGCGCCGGGCCGATTGGCTGTATGGCAATAGCAGTAGCTAAGCACGCCGGTGCACGCTACGTGGTAATTACAGATGTTAATCCCTATCGTCTTGAATTAGCAAAAAAAATGGGACCTACTATGGTTGTTGATGCAAGGAACCAGACAATCGAAGACGCCGCCAAAGAGCTCGGTATGAAAGAGGGATTCGATGTCGGTCTGGAAATGTCGGGCAATCCGGATGCGTTCAAGGACATGCTCGCTAATATGTGTCATGGCGGCAAAATCGCGCTGCTGGGGATAATGCCGCAGACCGCTATCGACTGGGATTATGTCGTTTTTAACGGTCTTACTATCAAGGGGATTTACGGCAGGGAGATGTTCGAGACGTGGTACATAGCCACTATGCTCATTCAAAGGGGGATAGATTTAACGCCGCTTATAACCAACAGCTTTCACTATACCCAATACGAGAAGGCCTTTGAAATAATGCGATCGGGAAATTCAGGCAAAGTAATTTTGAACTGGATAGAAGAATAAGATGCTGGCTTAAGCAGCATTAATTAGGGAGAAGATATGTTTGGAACAATGAAATCACATATATCGAGAGAACTCCACCACATAAATGACGATGGGCTCTACAAGTCTGAGCGTATCATAACCAGCCCGCAAGATGCTACGATTACCGTGCAGAGCGGCCAAAAAGTCCTCAACCTATGCGCCAACAACTATCTTGGTCTTGCCGACCATCCCGATATTATTAAGGCCGCAAAGGACAGTTATACCAAATGGGGATATGGTCTTTCCTCTGTTAGGTTCATCTGCGGCACGCAGGAAATACACAAACAGCTTGAAAAGAAGATATCTGAATTTCTCGGCACAGAGGACACCATCCTCTATTCCTGCTGTTACGATGCAAATACCGGGCTGTTCGAAACATTACTTACAGCCGAAGATACCATCATCAGCGACCAGCTCAACCATGCCAGCATTATCGACGGTGTGCGTCTATGCAAGGCCCAGCGTCTGCGTTTTGAAAACTCCAACATGGACGACCTTGAAGATAAATTGCAGCAGGCCCAATCGGCAAGATTTCGTATGATTGCAACCGACGGCGTATTTTCAATGGATGGTACCATAGCCAAATTGAATGAAATCTGCCAATTAGCGGAAAAATACGACGCCTTGGTAATGGTGGACGACTCTCACGCGGTCGGTGTATTAGGCAAGCGAGGCCGCGGCGTTCATGAACACTGCGGCGTTATGGATCGCATCGATATTATAACCGGAACACTCGGCAAGGCACTCGGCGGAGCCAGCGGCGGCTATACCAGCGGTAGAAAAGAAATTATCGAACTGCTTCGCCAGCGCTCGCGCCCTTATCTTTTTTCAAACACCCTCGCACCGGCCATCGTCGCAGCTTCGCTCAAGGTCATCGAGATGCTCAGTAAATCTACTGAACTGCGCGACAAGCTTATGGACAATACAAGCTACTTCAGACAGCAGATAAGCAAACTCGGATTAAACGTTATCGCTGGTGAGCATCCAATCGTGCCGATTATGCTTGGAGACGCAGTCATAGCCCAGAAAATGGCAGAGAAACTTTTAGAAAAAGGAATTTACGTCATTGGATTTTCCTATCCTGTGGTTCCCAAAGGAGCCGCACGAATTCGCACACAGATATCCGCAGCCCACAATAAGGACGATCTGGACTTTGTCATCAAAAAGATTAACGAGGTCAAACAGGAACTGGGAATATAGCTCCTCAAAAACAGATAACTGTTGAAAACATTATCAATTCTGTTAAAGATGACTTAAGCTTACCAAAGGCGTCAAGAAAAAAAGCATATTTCCGAGTTGACATATTCAACCTGATGCCATATAATTAAATGTTTAGGCTAAGAAATTTGTGAAATACAGAAAAAAAGCAAAACGAAAGACTCTTTTTGAGTCTTCTCTTATTTGAATGGTAAAGTTGTACTACTGGGGTGGATTTTAATTTCAGGAATTCTAAAGAGTTTTGTACTTAAAAAGGAGAAGCAACGATGAAAACAAAGGCTTTCACACTAATCGAGCTTTTGGTCGTAATTGCAATCATTGCGGTGCTAATGGCGATTCTAATGCCATCTTTAAGGGCAGCCAAAGATCATGCCAGGCGCATCCACTGCATAAGTAATGTCAAATACCTCGCATTAGGCTGGTTTATGTACCAGGACGACAACGACGGCGAGTTGGTGCCCGGCCATACCAATCCAGGGCAATGGGTATTAAGGCCATCGGATGGCGACACTGTTGAGCAAAAGAAACAGGCTATTCGAGACGGACTGCTGTACCCCTACGTCGGCAAGGAAGTGGACGTCTATGCCTGCCCTTCTGACCAAAGGGAGAATGACCCGCGCAATTACACCTTTAGAAGCTTCTCGATCGCCGGCGGCGCCAATGGAGAGAGTTGGAGCGGATACAGCCAGGCAAAAAAATATACTGACTTGAGGAAACCTGGGCAGAGATACATCTTCGTCGAGGAGATTGACCCGAGAGGATTCAATGTTGGCTCATGGCAAATGAATCCCGGGCCTAAAACATGGGTTGATCCGGTTGCCATGTGGCACAATAAACAAAGCACCCTTGGATATGCTGACGGACATGCGGAAATGCATAGATGGATTGATAAGCACTTCATCGATTGGAATCTCAGGGCTATGTATAATGAGGCGTTTTCTTTCAGCCTGAGCCCTCCGGCTGATGAGCGAGAAGACATTGAATTTATGGCAAGAGGTTTTCCGTACAAATCTCTTGACTAACTAAAGCTCAAAATCTGCTCACAATTAATAGATCTGGATATATTTATTGATCCGGACAAACAAAAGCCGATATAAAATCCATAAATTGCATATGCGGCAGCCGTCTAATTTTCCGCAATAAAGTTGATCATTGTTGACCATACCAGAAATGCTGTAATAAACGATAAAGCCCCTCTAATCAGCCATCAAAAAGTGCATTCCCGAGTTGACATATTCGGCCTAAAGCAATATAATGTAAAAGGTCAGCACAAAAAGCCTATGAAATACGTAAAAATTGAGAACAGAAGACTGTTTTTAAGTATCTTATTATTCGATTATAAATAAAAGTCGTATTTCGGGGGTAAATTTTTTGCCTCTAAATGTGCTAAGAGTTGTTTTTGCTGAAAAGGAGAAGTAACGATGAAAACAAAGGCTTTCACATTAATCGAGCTTTTGGTCGTAATTGCAATAATTGCGGTCTTAATGGCGATTTTGATGCCCGCCTTGAGCCGGGCCAGAGACCAGGCCAAGGCGATTCATTGTGTCCACAATGTAAAGACCTTGGCATTCTCGTGGATAATGTATAAAGATGATAATGACGACTTTCTCGTTGGGGGAATGCCGGGTCGAAGCGATGGCTGGATGTACGGTCCATCAGGTAACGATCCAGATCCTCTCGAAAAATGTAAGGAAGGCATAAGACGGGGCTTGCTCTATGAATACGTAAAGAACGTAAATGTATATCGATGTCCCTCCGACGACAGAGATAGTCGGCAAGGCATGAACACATTCGGCAGCTTTTCCGTTGCCGGCGGTATGAATGGCGAAGAAGTAGGCTGGAGCGGAAGACATCTTCTCAAATACAGCGAAATTAAAAAACCGGCTGATTCCCTTGTCTTTGTAGAGGAAATCGATCCGAGGGGGTGGAATTTGGGTTCATGGGTAGTTAGCTTAGATTTCGGAAACAACTGGATTGACCCGCTGGCAATCTGGCACAGTAAAAACAGAGGCACGTTAGGCTTTGCCGATGGAAGCGCCAATATGCACACATGGGTCAATCAGAGCACCATTGATCTTGCTATGCGAGCCTCCTGGGGCGACCAAAACGTATTTAATTTCTCCCCTCCGGCTGAGGAACGAGATGATTTGAGGTATATGCAAAAACGCTATATTGTGCTGCCCTCACCAAGACAATAGTCGATAATCACGTTGCTGCAGATTAACTTAGAGACCCTCAAAGGATTGTTTAGATATTCGATTTTTTTGAGCAGCTTTCCGTCTGATTCGAGAGAAGACATCGAATTTATGGCAAGAGGTTTACCATACAAATCTCTTGACTAATTCCCTTTGCCCAGTTCACTAAAAGAGATAAAAATTAGACGTCTGATTTACAACAAGCTCACCGGCCCAGGAGTAGCCCTTGGGCAGTCCCGTTCTATCAGGATTTAATCTACACCCTATTTAGAACATGGGCATACCTGTATTGATTAACCTGTGCCTTTAACGTGTTATTTTTATTTGGCCTCGTTGTAAAGAGCTGTAATCTCACCTTCACTAAGAGCATAGTTGTAAATGCGAACATCATCGAGTTCTCCAGGGTAGTATTCGCCGCGTTCCTTGCCGCCAAAAACCCATGGTTGATCATCTCCCGTCCATAATGGGAAAGGGCCAAAGTTGTTGGATACTTCCTTTGTACCGTCAATCCAAACTTCATGAACTCCATTGTTATAAGTAACGGCACAGTGGTGCCACTTGCCATCGTTGATCTTACTCCAATCGAAACTCGTTTGTCGCAGCACCCTTGAACCATTCCGGTCTGTAAATGCTGCGGCATGAGCACCCCCGGCGAATGCCTGCAGTGGCGTGAAGTGGAACTCATGGCGAACGAGAGAATAAAGTCCATTGGCTGAGACGGTTGTCTTGACCCATGCTGATGTCGAAATAGCCTTAGCTGGGAACAGCTCAGGATTACCCGCAACGGTAGCAGGAACCTCAATGCGGTCGCCATCGCCGTCAAAGCTGATTGCCTGGCCTATCTTGCCTGCCACATACGTCGGATCGCCAATTTCGGTACCGTTATTACCTTTACTGGAGCTGTCGTTGGCGTCACCGTCAAACTTCCACCAGCCAACGATATTCCCTATAGTGAAATCCCAAACATCTCCGGTTATCAAAGTACCATCAGCCCAAACTTCATCAACACGCCAGTAATACTTAGAATCCTCTTCCAACGTCGGTAATTCGTCATAACTGGAATTTTTCACCTCAGCTAACAGCGGAAGCTGCCCGGCATTGGTACCAAAATAAATTTTATGCGATTTGGCATTTACTCCGGACTTCCACTTTAGTTCTGAAGCAGTTGTTATCCCAATCGTAATTCCATCACGCGGTTGGGGCTTTGTAGCCATGGCCTTTGCCGTTAGATCAGTCTGAGATAGCTGCATTAGCACAGGGAATAAGCTATCCAGCGGCGGAAGCTGGTCTATACTCAAACGCACATTAAAATTGTTAATCCGTTCATCAGTGCCTAACTGGATGCTTGTTTTATCAAAGGTTTGGGCCAATTGGAGTATAGTCTTATGTGCCGGATTTTGCGGATTTTTGTATGTCGCTGTTAGAAAAGCATCTGCAACGTGTATGCCTCCGCCAACGTTAACCAATACCAGTTTGCTGGTAGATGGTGACAATTTACTGACCGCCTCGCTTA
>JAVVFI010000258.1:0-8064 GCA_032250555.1 Sedimentisphaerales bacterium | reverse complement strand
GTCATATCTCGACAGATTGTTTCCCTCTATATTAATCCGTGGTCATCGGCTAAAGAAGAGTGACAACTGTCACAATCCATCCTGCCGCGGGTGTTCTGCAATTTACTTCCTTTCGTATGACATGGCATGCACTGACTCGTCTTTTCATCATGCTGTAAAGCGGCTGAAAATCGAGATGCAAAATGAGCATTCAGAATTTCGACCGCCTTCTTTGCAACATCGACGGTCAGACGTTTACATCGTTCCTTTTGTGGTTTAGTGTAAGCCTTATGGCCTGAGACTTTGCACCACTTCGTAACTGAAACATGACAGAGCACAGAATCGGAAACAGACCTGGCCATCTTGATGTTAAGGTCTGGTTTCGGGGGAGCATACTGAGGCAGTTCGGTTTGCTGATACCAGAGGAACAACTCATTGACGAGCTTTTTTATATCATCCTCATCCTTGACAAACAAACCGATAAGCGCTGCTGAGCCGTTGAGTGCGCCGCAAGTCGAACCCCAGCCGGCCACCCCGCCGGCACCATATATCATCATATCAACAGGAAAAGACCTATAGGGCTCACCGTATTCGTCGGCCAACTGGGACATTACTGTTGCAAAAACTCCATACATACAGTGACCTTTTGCGCATTTGGCGTACGCCCTTTGCTCAGTAGTATCCGGGTCCAATTCTGAGTATCTCCAGGGGTAAGCGGATTCCTTTGTACCATTTTGAAGCGAGCCAATCTCCTCGATTGCACAGGAAGAAAGAGCGCATGAACCGGCCGCAATACCAACTGCCCCCAATACTTCTCTTCTGGAAAGTGTCATTGTTCTTCTCTCCTTTTCGAGTTTAGCCGGATGTCTTTGATGGTCACCTGAAATTCTGATTTAGTGTGGTCGCCATCACAAATAATGCACAAAGCCAACACCTCGCAGGGCTTTTGAAATTCCGCTTCTAAAATGAATTCTCCAGGGGCCCCCTTTACGCAGGCTACCTGCTCTCGAAGCAGCCCTTTGCCGATGGGATGAATACGTGTTTTCCACTTGGGTGGCGGGTCATTTGCCAGATTCAAAAATAATACATGATCGAGACCTTGCGATTTCGGCGCCTGTGCAAACAAATGCCTTACTAATTCGGGAGCAAAGAGCTTCTCTATTGCGTTAAGCCTTTTTTTACCCGGTATGACCAGACCAAACCGAATCGCAAAATCATCCGCCTTCCTACCGCCCTGTTCTTTCCCTTCCGGAATCCGAGGCAAACCGGCAACAACACCTTCTAGAACAACACTATTAACATCTGTCAGCGTATCAAGCCCATAGACAAGGAGATTCGCCGAGCACCGCACTTTAATATGAAGGCCTTTTTCATCACAGACCACCTTGTTCGGCAGCCTGTTCTTAAATCCAAGGACTTTCCAGTCTTGTCCTTGACCGTCAGTATCTTTGCAAAGTTTCAACGGAATCCGCAGCATTTTTCCGTTTTCTTTATCGTCAACCCCATCCGCCAGGACAGCCACAGCAGGCAATATCATTATCGCTGCAAATAATAACAGGCTCCGGCTCATTGATTTCAAGCCGCTCCGATTCAGCAGGATTACAAATACAGCGTGAATTGCACACATAAGAAAAATATAGCATCCCTCATATGAAAAATCAAGGGAACTTATAAAAAGCAAAACTCAGAACTCGCTTAAAAATAATTTACCTATTCCATTAGCAGCATCACAAAATGCACCCTCATTTTTTACTGCTTTCCAAATCCAGAATACAAATCTCAGTATTCATTCCCATCGACAAATTAAAAGCTATCTTTTTCCCATCAGGTGACCAGCGGGGAAATCTGCCCCGAGCCGAATTTTTTGTCAAATTTCTCAATCCACTTCCATCAGAATTCATAACACAAATATCATAATCATTGTCTTCCGACCTCTCAAAGGCTATCTGCTCTCCATCGGGTGACCAGCATGGAGAAAAGTTATCAGTTTTATTATCTGTTAATCTTTTCAATCCGCTCCCATCTGAATTAATAACATATATATCACAATAATTATCTGGTCTATCATCCTTAACAAAAACTATCTTTGTTCCATCAGGCGACCAGTTTGGACTCACACTAAACTGTAGGTTATTTGTCAGCCTTATCAATCCGGATGAGTTTTCATGCAGTTTCATCATTGGAACATACCATTTCGGCCGTTCCGGCTTCACAGAAGAATAAAGCATCAGTTTCCATGATTCATCTGTAAGCCGATCACTCATAGGATGCTTAAACTCATAGTAGCTCAGCACCGGCCCGACTGCCAGGAAAACGTAATCCTCGCGCATCGGACAGGCTGTGACAATCAGGTCAAATTCACCGATTGTTTCTTCGACCACTTTTCCCTCAGCCGAATTCGTGAAAACATCAGCCGCAAGTGTAGTCATAGAATCCTTGTGATCAATACCCCTAACCACCGACTTCAGTCTGGATGGAAGCTTTTTGAAAAACTCGCCTTCCGTCGGCAAAAGAGTAGCGTTCTTGAGCTGCCTGCCGGCAATATCAAGTATCTCTTGCAGCAGTCTCTCGAATTCGGTAAATCGCCTGCGAGCTTCGGGCGTCAGCACATTGAGATCATCCAGACCTTTAAAGGCCATCCGGGTCTGCGACAACAATCGTCCCCAGAAAACAGGAATTGGCTCTACATAGCCGGGCGGCGGCGGTGGTGGAGGTGGCGGAACAGGAAGCCTGGCCGCGGGGGGAGGCGGAGCATTATTTTGCTTAACTTCGAGAATTGTGTCGTGTCTTAGTTGTGTCCACGAGGCAAGAGCCGTATTGAGTTTACGCCTTTGCCATGCTTTCGTTCGTACAAATTCCGGATACCCATCAGGCAATTCCTGCAACAATCCTCGCATGGAATACAGCCAGGATGAGTAAAGATTATAATTCCAGTCCGTCACGGTCAGGGCATCGAACTTATCCTTCAATTCCCCTAACCGTAATCCATAACGTTCGTAGTTTGTATCTCCCGCTTCGTCCAGAATATTAAAAGCCTCATTCGAGCCAAGTAGAGCCATCAAATCCAGGCCTCTCACATAACCCCTGCAATATCCTCCCATTCTGTCGCTCACCGCAGTAAAAGGAAGTTCCTCTGACTCTCCCAGATAGCTCCCCACCTCCGGAAAAATCAACTGTTGGAACATATATGAATCCGGCACAAAACTCTGTCCGAAAAAACGCATCCCTTTGGTCTTATCCAACACGTTACTGAGCGATTCAGATTCAACATCGTCGTAAGTCAACCTGATATCACCCGTCCCGCCATAAATATTGGGAGAAGAAAGTAAAGCCAGTTTTTTCTTTAGCTCATTCAGCTTTCCTTCATCGTCAAAGTCACCAATCGAACAGTCCCTCCCAAACACCTCGTTAGTAATCCTAATATAATCGCTCGGCGTCAGATCATCTGAAACGCCGACATAAAAAGCCTTCACCGTGGAAATACGATTCCAGATATCAAGTCCGTTCCTCTCACCAACATGAACATTCTCAAGCGATGATGCCAATATTAAAGCCTGGAGAATCTGTATCTTAGCATCCTGAACACTGACTAACGCCTCTCCCGCCGGCCCCCGGTCCTCTGAACCTTTGAGAAGAAAGGTCATGCGCCCAAACCACATCATCGTCCTGAAATATCGCTTAAGCGTTTCACTTTGCGTGTAATGCCCCCTCGGCACATACTGCGAGTAGTCCTCTTTATATTTGAAGATATCACTCGTATTGAATTCGTTATGGGCTGCAATTTTGGCTAATTCTCCAGCTGCCATATCATTTACAAGCTCCGGTATTGTAGAATTAGGATCAATGAGTCGCTGCGCCACTGAAAGATATGCGACATTACGCCTAACAGCATCCTTAAGATCGACTTCAACCTGCTCATATTGCAATAAAGCATCTTTTATTAAAACACCTGTAAGGTCTTTAATATCCGGAACAAACAGGTTTTCCTCAATATCTTTAAGAGTGTCGTCAAACAGAACATGATAAAGATAAAGCCGCGTATCAATGCATCTCTATCATACTTTTTACTGCCAAAATTACAACTTTTTTTAACAACAGAAACTTAAAAACAGGAGCCTCTAAAATTGCTCTCAGATTCGAAGACTTGTTTTAACAACCTGTTTTTTGTATGATAATATAATTAAAAAGGAGCAACTCAGAAAAGTTGACAATAAACGAATAATCTTTAGGCAGGAGCAAATCAGACTTTAATGAAAACAAAGATGATATTCTTTACACGACTATGTATAGCAAACCTCTTATTGCTTGCTTTTGTATCTCAATATTCTTACGCTAACGAAGCTCTCTGGATTGAAGGAGAGGATTACATATCGTCTTCCTGGAACAACCATTCCTGGTATCGCAGGACCAATATAAGCATGGACCTTCTTTCGCCGGGAAAGCCCGGAGTTTCCAACGGCGATTGGCACGTACATTTTACAGACAACGATCAGCCCGATTCCGCTACGGCCACTTACTCCGTCAACATCACCGAAGGCGGCAGCTATATGTGGTGGATTCGGCTCAATCCCTTTCATAATCAAAGCGGCGGCGCAGACTACAGCTACAGATTCAAACCAGCACGCGGAGTCGATGGTATCTGGAAAGACCTGGACGTATCTCAGGCCCGGGACCACATGAACGACCTGGTCGATCCGGGTATCGATATTCGCAACATCGCATGGTCTTTTGGCGATACGTTCGAGCTGGCCCGAGGCACGTACGAATTCCAGGTCCGCATTTCTGATAATGACGGCGCCGATAAGCAGAACCACGGCGGCATAGACGTAATGGCTTTTACAAACTTCCCCTGGGCCCCAGGCGGCGTTATTCCACCAGACCCTAATCCTCCGGCTCCCGGACCGGATGATTGGTTTATGCTGATGGCCGCACCAGACCAATTCTCTAAAGATTCCATCATAGATATGAGCAGCCTCATCGAAAAACCTGCGGGAACACATGGCTTCCTCAGACGACAGGGCAAAGATTTTGTTTTCGAGAATGGAGCTGCCGTGAAATTCTGGGGAATATGCGCATCAATGACCGAGACAGTCGAGGCACAGAAGCAGCAAGCCAGGTTCTATGCCAAGCACGGCATCAATATGATACGCCAGCACCCCGTGGAGAGCGTTCTGGGCACCCTAAAGGGCAGCCCCGGCAATCGCTACTTCGATCCAGTCAAGCTCGACAAGTGGGACAAGTGGTTTTCGATACTGAAGGACACCGGCATCTATATGACATGGTCGATATTCTACCATCACGTCGCCCTTGCCGACCAGGGCATCGACTCTAAACTCTACAACGAGCTTCCCAACCGAGGCCCCGGCAAAGACACATACGGCTTTGCCACCTTCATAGAAGAATATCAGGACTCTCAGTGGGAATATGTAAACCTGCTGCTAAATCACATCAATCCATACACCGGCCTGGCTTATAAAGATGATCCGGCCCTGGCTGTTGTCGAGTGCCGTAATGAAGACAGCATCTTCTTCCACAACCCGCTCAGTGACAAATTCGCCAAAGGCCAGGCATACCCGAATCACGGCAGCAGGCTAAAACTGATGTGGCAGCAATGGCTCAAGAGCCGATACGGTAGCGACGCCGCTCTCGCTAATGCATGGGGCGCAGGCTTGAAGACTAACACAATTAGAAACAGTGACGGTTCCGTGCGAAGCCGCCCAGACTCGGTCGATGAGACTAACATGTACATTTATGCCGCATGGGAAATGGAGAAGGACGGCCCGCACAGCAATAAACAAAAAGAAAAGAAACGTTTGGGCGACTTCATCCGCTTCCTGGCCGAAACACAACGTAATTGCTACGTAACCTATCAACGGCGCCTGCGAAATATCAGCTATAAAGCGGTGACAGTAAGCACCGCATGGAAGGCCGGCGGTCCGGCGGCCTCAGCGGCTAATATATGGACCGACGATGCAATGGAAGCCATTGACACCCATAATTACTTCGGTGGCGGCGCCGGCGGACACAACATTACAACAGGCTCGGTAAATAACTCCACACATCTGAACAAAGCCGGCCGTGGCATCCTCTCCAGCGGTTTGTGGCAAGTCGAAGGCAAGCCATTCATCATGACCGAATGGACCCAGCTCCCGCCGAACCAGTGGAAGGCGGAAATTGCCCCGTTGGTTGCGTTCTACGGCCTCGGACTGCAAGGCTGGGACGCTTCCTACCACTTTGCCGGCTCACGCTCATACATGGGCGACGGGTGGCCCAGCATGAGATCCTATGTCACCGAAACACCTCATTACATCAGCCAGTTCCCCGCTCTGGCCTTTGCCGTCTATAACGGTCACTTGGAAGAAGGCGATATTGTTTCAGCACGCCGTCTGTCAACCGATGAAATCTTCAGCGGCACCGACGTACTACAGCAGCAGTACGGAACGGTCGGCTATGACGAAACCGGACTCCTGGCACACGGTGACACACCCGTTGAAGCTTTGGCTATAGGGCGCGTAACTCTAAAGATTGAAGACGGCCGCAACAGAGACAATTCGTACCTCAGCGGCTTATCACCCTATTGGGATAGATCCAACAAAACCATCCGCAGCAACACCGGCCAGCTCACATGGGATTACGAAAAACAGGTCGTATCCGTACACTCAGACAAAACACAGGGCATTATAGGTTTTGCCGCCGGCGGCTCCTACGACCTGCCCGGCGTAACTGTCACAAACATCCGGACTCCTTTCATCAGCTTACTGTTCACCCCGCTGGATAATCTCCCTTTAATCGACTCTCAGCACATCCTGATTACCGCCATGGCGCAGGACAAGCAGCTTGGTGCGGTCTATAACTCCGACGGTACTGAACTCATTGAAACCGGAGGCCCCCCACTGCTGCTCGAGCCGGTAAAAGCAGCCATTGCTTTCAAAGGCAGTCCCGTCGCCTCGGTAAAGGTCGTGGACATCTTCGGCGTTCCAACCGATAAGCAAATCGAGCAGACCAATAATACATTCACAATCGACGGCCGGTACGCAACATGCTATTACGAGGTGATACGATAAACCACCGAAAGATTCCGACAACGACGGCATGCCCGACAACTGGGAAAAACGATATGGACTCGACTCCAACAACCCCGCCGACAGAAACCACGACCCCGACAAAGACGGCTACACAAATCTTGAAGAATTCCTGAACAAAACAAAACCGTAAATTTATCAATAATCAGTTGAAATGTAGGATGCGATGAATCGCACCAATTACTTCTGAGTTATCTGCAGGAGGAAATACACTTTTGCCCTCCCCCGTAGGGGCGGTTCGCAATTTGTGCCATAGGTAACCGCCATAACCAATAATCAATTGAAAGAATGTACCCTTCCTCGTAGCGGCAATCCCATGTTTTGCCCTCACTGCCCTTCTGTCTTACCCCCACTGTCATTGCGAAGGAGCGGAGCGACTGCGGCAATCTTCAATCTCGTCATTCCTTTGAAAACAGGAATCCATATTTTGATTACTACACTGTAATTTTGCTGTTTACATTTTGACTTGTGTTTTTCTTCGATTGTCACTACCAGACACAATTCATCGAAAAACTTACCATACCCCTCTAATTACCATCCTTGTGTAATAGTTGAACTCCCATACCAAGTTCTGTGAGAATCTTCCAGTTTTCCTCTTGAAATGACTGCTCTCTCTCAAACCAGCCGACAGTACCAGAACTGGGGTACAGAGGCATTGTAATGCTTCAGTCGGAATTGGACATTTCTCCAAAGAAGAAACAAACAGTCTGGAAATGGATTGTATGCTGTGATTAGAAAGAGCTCTCCAAACTGAAAACCAATCTTCCATCCTTTCGCAAGAAGCTGGCTTGTTTTCTCTTTATTGAATTCTTTTTCATTTCCTTCACATATCCATGGGAGTCCCTGTATCCAATGAAACAATCCCTTCGATTGGTGCTGGTAAGCGGTGACACATATTCTATCAGGTAAGCTGTCTTTATATTCGAACAGGTGCTTAAAATGTTCCAAGGGAATATTCTTATGAAAATTTGATCCATAATTGAGAACTAAGGCTGTTTTAAAG
>JAVVFI010000257.1:0-8106 GCA_032250555.1 Sedimentisphaerales bacterium | reverse complement strand
CTACTACTCATTCGCATATGAGTATTTATGGGCTTTTGTATGAAGATCACACCAGAATAGCAGAGAGCTTCGGTAGTATCCGACAGGCAGCACCGGTGAAGCTGATTCGAAAGGAAACACGTTTGCGTGAAAGAGCGATGGAACTGCGAGTAGTTGGTACGACACCTGATTGGTTCGAGCTTGTTCCTCGTGAGATTATTGCCGGGCGGGTGCTTCTACCATCCGATGAGAAAAAGAAAGCCCCCGTGGCGGTGCTGACGGAGTTCGGCGCCCGTAAAATTCTGGCAACCGAGCATTCTATAGGCCAGACAATCCGCATCGGAGGCGATCAGTTTGAGGTCATCGGCATCGTCAAAAGCGAAAGCGGACAGGCAGGAAACATTCAGATTCCTGACCAGCAGGTTGATGTTTATATTTCTATTGAGGTGGCTCGCATATATTTCGGCGATGTATTTACGAGGCGTACGTCTGGTGGAGACGAACGGGAAAGAGTTGAGCTGCACCAAATCATTGTCCAAGTGGATGACTCTGGGAGCGTTGAGGGCACAGCGATTGGTATAGAACAGATGCTGGGGAGGTTTCACAAGAAAAAGGATTATCTGGTTAGCGTTCCCCTGGCTTTACTAAAGCAAGCTGAAGCGACCAAGCGCACTTTTAATATTGTCCTGGGCTCAATCGCGGGTATAAGCTTACTCGTAGGTGGAATCGGGATTATGAATATCATGTTAGCTTCAGTGACAGAACGCACCCGTGAGATAGGAATAAGGCGTGCAATCGGTGCCAAGCGGAAACAGATTATCTATCAGTTCCTTATTGAGACAGTAGTTCTTTCGACCATGGGGGGTATCATTGGTTTGGGTGTTGGTGTTCTTATCCCGCTGTTAATAACTTACTTTTCCGGTATGATTACTGTTATAACCTTGAAAGGAATTGTGCTGCCTCTTCTAATCAGCATGACTATCGGCATCCTATTCGGTCTGTATCCGGCCATGAACGCCGCTAAAGTTGATCCTATCGTAGCCTTAAGACATGAATAATGTATTAGGTTTTATCTTCCACCGCCTCCAAGTGTTTAATTTCAGTGTATTTTTCGCAAGCCGTTAAGGTTTTTTATTTTTTTCGCAATATATTTACTAGTCAAAACGTCTATAACTAACGGTGAAAGACTATCTATTAAAGATGGAAGTGCCCGGTATTGTTGATATGAACGTATAAATTGATGGAAGTGTAGGTTTGACAGTAAGTTGCAGGATGGAGCGTTTGGAGCAATAACCCAAAAAGGAGCAAGTGAAGAGTTGTTTTTTTGATATTATTTTCTTTTTTATACGGTATAATGGGAAGATTATGGATAAACGTGGTCAAGAAGGAACTTTATTAGGAGAAAAATAAGATGTATGGAAAATTTAGACCTCTGACATTGTTATTTTTTGTGCTTGGTTTTGCTGTTATCTCGGGTTTTTCGGGTGGATGCAGCCCTGAACAGTATAAGGCAGATGCCGATAAAGAGGTTTATCAGATAATCGATGAAAAATGGGAGGATGGTTTTGGCCAGAAAGCAAATTATATTATCAGCGACTGCAATACTGTTTTCTCACCAATTGACATCCCTGTTGAAAAAGTCATACCTCCATCAGGCGTTATCAGTCTTTCAGAGGCGGTCGCCATAGCTACTAAATACAATCGAACCTATAAAACTCGAAAAGAGACACTTTATCAACGGGCACTTGATTTAACGGGAACACGATATACTTACGCAATAAAGTGGTTTGGGACTGTGGACGGCACTTATACAGACGATAAAAGCGCTGGAGATGACGTAACAATACAAACATCGACAGAAACAAGCAAAAGAGGATTGCTTCTTGATGGAGTGATATATAATGCAAGTATTGCGGTTGATTGGCTACGTTTTCTTACCGGCGATCCGCGGACTTCGTTGGGTTCGCTTTTGAGCGGTGATGTGACCATACCTTTGCTGGGCCGCGGTGCGGGTAAAACTGCTCAGGAGAACCTTACCCTGGCTGAAAGAAGTGTATTGTATCAGATACGCACATTCAACCGTTATCGCAAGCAGTTTATAGTTGATATTGTGGACCAATATTACAATATTTTAGAGCGAAGAGCTAATGTAATCAATGCTGAAAATAATTATAAAAGCCTGCTTGAATCAAGAAAACGTTTAGAAATTGAGGTTGGAACCGGTACAAAGGCTCCGTCCGATGTCGATGAAACTGAGCAGCAGTTGCTGAGTGCGGAAAATAGCTGGGTACGAGCCCAACAGACTTACGAAGGGGCGCTGGATCAATTCAAGGTAACATTAACTTTACCAACCGACGCTGATATAGTATTGGATCCGAATGAATTATTGGCCCTGGAGAAGATCGGGATAAGCCAGGTCGATTATACAACGGAAATGGCCATTGAAACGGCGAGGCAATGGCGTCTGGATTTAGCCAACAGCGCAGATGCGGTTGAGGATGCGGAGCGGAATCTTGTTTTAGCTGCCGAGGGCCTTGGTGTGCAACTGGATCTTACCGGTAGCATGGATGTAGATTCACCAGCAAAAACCAAGTTTGACAGGTTACAGTTTCAAAAGGGGGTCTACAGTCTTGGTTTTGAAGCCGATTTGCCTTTTGACCGGGTATCCCAACGCAATGCTTACCGTGAGGCGCTGATAACTTTAGAACAGCGGATACGGGAATATGAGGATGACCAGGACAACATTGAGCTGGGCATGCGTGCGGCCCTTCGCGACCTGAAAGCCAAAGCCGAACAGTACCGTATTCAACAAATGGCTTTAGTTTTAGCCCAAAGGCGAAAGGATACTCAAGAGATGTTATTAAGCATCGGGCAAGGATCAACGCGACTTTTGCTGGATGCACAGTCGGCTCTATTAAGAGCACAAGATGATGTTACGAATGCATTAGTGGCGCATGCAGTTGCCAAGTTGGGTTTTTATAGAGATGTAGGTATTTTACAGGTTAAACCGGATGGCATGTGGGAGGCACAAGAACAATGATAAAATATAAAAATAATACGCAGAAGAAATTGATCAATCGTCATGAGCGTATGCGAGGCTTTATCATCAAGAGCAGAAAGATGTGGGCGATTTTGATCATTGCTGCAATTGCCCTGACCACAGTGGTTTTGCTGGGTTCTATGAGGAAAGCCGGCTCGGCCGGTTCAGGTGCGAACATGAGCACATTTATTGTGCGACAGGATGATTTAACCATTTCAGTTTCCGAAAGCGGCAGTATCAAAGCCCGTACTTCCATAGATATCAATTGCAAGGTCGAAGGGCAGTCAACAATAATCAGTATCGTACCTGAAGGTATTTTTATTACCGAAGAAGACGTAAAGAACGGTAAGGTGCTTGTTGAACTGGACAGCTCAAATCTGGAAGAGCAGATTGCGACAAGGGAAATTGATTTCGCCAGTAGTGAAGCTGCCCTTACCGAGGCAAGAGAGGCATTCGATATTCAGGTAAAACAAAATGAGAGTGATCTTGCGGCTGCTGATCTGGCGGTAAAGTTTGCCTTGCTGGACTTTAAGAAATACCTGGGTGAGAGTGTTGCACAGAAGGTGATTGATGCGGTAGGTGATGATCCGAATGCAAGTTATGATATGTTATCAATCCTTGACAACTATGACCCCAACGATCCCAACGGTTTGGGCGGCGCGGCTTTGCAGCAATTGAATAATTACCAGGATTCTATTATTCTTGCTACGGGCAACTTAGAAAAAATGAATGACGTTTTGGAAGGCACTCAAAAGCTTTACGATGCAAATTACGCATCTGAACTTGAGTTAAAAGGCGCCGTACTGGACGTGAGAAGCAGGAAGATTCAAAAGAAGTCGTCCGAGGAAGATCTGAGATTATATCAGCTTTATGATTTTCAAAAAGAATCAGAAAAGTTTCTCAGCGATTACCATGAAGCAAAGCGCCAACTGGCGAGGACTCATGCCCAGGCCCGCTCAAGGCTGGCACAGGCGCAGGCCAAGTTAAGAGGTGCAGAATCAACTTGGAGGTTGCGAAAAGACCGGCTGGAAAAATTAAAAGAACAAATTAGTGCTTGTGTGATTAAGGCACCTGCTCCGGGCCTGATAGTGTATGGTTCGAGCGGTGATTTTATGCGAGGGCGTGCCAGGGTCATAGAAGAAGGAGGGACGGTTTATGAGCGACAAAAGATTATAGAGCTGCCTAATCTATCACAGATGATCGCTGAAATAGATGTACACGAGTCTGCGGTCGATAGGGTTCGTCCCGGGCAGAGGGCGAAAATCGTTGTAGATGCTTTTCCCGACCAATCATTCACGGGAGAAGTGCTCAAGGTTGCTCCTCTACCTGATCCACAGCGTGGTTTTCTAAGTCCAGATATGAAGGTTTACAAGACGCAGGTGAGCATAGAAGGATCTCATATTTATCTCAAACCCGGAATGTCAACTAAAGTTGAGATTCTCGTTGAGCAATTGGAAGATGTTTTAATTGTGCCGATTCAGGTTGTCGCAAGACGCGATGGTAAGAAAGTGTGCTATTGTTTGACATCGAAAGGTCCAGAGCCTCGTGAGGTGCAAACAGGTGCCTTTAACGATACTTTTGTACAGATTATCGAGGGTTTGGAAGCCGGCGATGAAGTTTTATTGAATCCGCCGTTGGTAACTGAAACAAGTGCCTCAGGTAATTTATATGATAAGAAAAAGCCGGAACAGGATCAGGCTGGTGACAAAGGGCCTTCGCAAGGTCAAGGTGTCAGACAGCCTCAGGGCGAAAGACCTTCGGGGCAACCTGGAGATGGACAACGTGAGGGCGGCGGCGGCCGGCCACAGGGAGGAAGATCCTCGCGACAGCGGCAGCAGGGTGACGGACAAACTCCAGGCGGCGGCGGACCACAAGGTGAAAGACCTTCACGGCAGCAACGAGGCGACGGACAAGCTCCGGTCGGCGGAGCACAGGAAGAAAGATCCTCACGACAGCAAGGAGGCGGACAAGCTCCGGGTGGACAGTTTCAGCTAACGGACGAAATGACTGATAGGATTTTGGAACGCATGAAAGAATCTGATCCTGCTAAGGCCAAGGAGCTGGAGGGATTGCGGAAGAGTGACCCGGAAAAGTTCAAAGCAGAACTTATGAAGAGTATGCAGAGTATGCGTGGTAATAGGATGAGACAAGGCGGAAGCGGCACGAGACAAGGACAAGGACAAGGCAATGGTGAACGTGGACAAAACCGTTAAATTCGAAGATGATACCCCGATATTACAGATGAACCAGTTGTGTAAGAATTACCAGCTCGGGACAGTTGAGCTACGTGTCTTACGCGATATCAATTTGATCATCCAAAAAGGTGAATATTTGGCCATAATGGGGCCCAGCGGCTCAGGCAAATCCACACTGCTCAATATGATTGGTTGCCTGGATCGTCCTACGAGCGGAGACTATTTCCTTGGGGACCAAAATGTTTCTGATCTTGAGGATGACGAACTATCCTTAATACGCGGTGCGCGTATCGGCTTCGTGTTTCAGTCATTTAATCTGATTAGCCAACTCAATGTTATTGAGAATATCGAGGTTCCGATGTATTACCAGGGCTTTACTGAAGAGGAAAGCGTCGAGCGTGCCAAGGAATTGGCAACAATGGTAGGTCTTGGTGAAAGGCTCAATCACCGTCCTTCGGAGTTAAGCGGCGGTCAACAGCAGAGAGTAGCAATTGCGAGGGCGCTGGCGAACGATCCGCTGATTATTCTTGCTGACGAGCCGACGGGTAATCTTGATTCACAAAGCGGCAGAGATATTTTAGACATTATCGACCGTTTGCATGAAGAGGGCAAAACATTGATTGCCGTTACGCATGATGAAGGTATTGCCGAGCATGCCGAACGGACGATAATTCTTTTCGACGGTCGAATAGACAAAGAACGAATTAATAGATAAACGGTAGCACGCTATGTTTGTATTTCGATTAAAACGTACAGTAAAATTAGGGGTAAAAAGCCTGTGGATGCACCGGCTTCGTTCGACCCTGACGACTTTGGGTATTATTTTCGGCGTTGCTTCAGTTATCGCTATGCTTGCGATAGGTGAGGGTGCGAGCCAGGATGCACAAGAACAAATTGCCCGTCTTGGCAGCCGCAATGTTATTATTAAAACAGTTAAACCACCTGAGGAGCAGGATGCCAGCGGTGAGAGTGATAGTATGCTTGATTACGGCTTGACATACTCCGACGCCGAACGTTTTAGAAATGGTATTCCTGATGTTGAAGTTATTGTACCTATTCGTCGACTGACGGAACAGGCATGGTATCGCAATCGAAAGGCATCTATAGAGATAGTCGGTACCGTGCCGTGGCATCCGGATACCTCGCCGATTAAGTTGAAAATGGGACGTTTCCTAAGCAGTACAGATATGCACTACAAGCAGAGTGTTTGTGCCGTCGATGAGCGGGTAGTCAAAGAATTATTTGCATTTGATGATCCGTTAGGCCAGGATGTGAAAATATCGAGTGATTATTACCGAGTGGTTGGTATTGTCAGCGCACAAACATCCAAATCAGGAGAGAACGGCTTAAGCAGTGAGGCTTCATCAACACAGGGGGGGGCTGCCAATGTGGCTAACATCTATATTCCTTTGACCACGGTTAAAGACCGCTTCGGAGAGATATCACTTCAGTTTAGCGGAACCAGCCGCAATATAGAAAAAGTTGAACTCCAGGAAATAATTGTAAAAGTCGGCCAAATGGAAAACGTGCTGCCTGTACGTGATATATTGACGACATTATTGGCCCGATTTCATAAGAAACCTGACTATCAGGTAATCGTTCCTCTGGAGCTGTTGAAACAGGCCGAGCGTACAAAACTTATTTTCAGTATCGTGTTAGGCTCAATTGCTGCAATCTCACTTGTGGTCGGCGGCATAGGAATTATGAACATTATGCTGGCAACTGTCAGTGAGCGTACACGCGAGATTGGCATCCGCCGTGCTCTTGGCGCCAAGAAGAACGATATTATCATTCAGTTCCTGTCAGAAACTTTAATTTTAACATTGGCCGGAGGTGTTCTGGGTATGATATTGGGCTCTCTGATACCATTTTTAGTGACATATTTCGGCAATATGCCTACCGTGATTACAACCACTTCTTTAATTCTATCATTTGGTATAAGTGCCGCGGTCGGAATAACATTTGGTTTGTATCCGGCCTATCGTGCGGCCAATATGGATCCAATTGAATCACTACGGCATGAATAGACCTTTGCAGCATATTAAAGCTTTTCGTCTGTAATTGAATCTAAAGAGCAACTTCACAGGCAATGAGTTGAGTCAAAGAACTCTTGTCTTGTTGCCTTTGTGATTCCAACAGCCCCCTTGTTGTGAGTTGAGTTTGTCCAATTTGACTGCGAATATTTTCTACCCATGAAACCATACCTTCGACGACCTTTGGAGCATAATCATATCCGGATGAATCGACAAGGATTTCGATTGCGTCGGCAATAGATCGAGCTTTGTGGTAAGTTCGGTTTGAAGTAAGGGCGTCGAAAGTATCGGCTATTGCCATAATGCGGGCACCAAGTGGTATTGCGGAATTAGATAAGCCGTCAGGATAGCCATGGCCATTCCACTTTTCGTGATGGTGTCGAATGATAGCAATCTCCTGTTCCAGGAAAGTCATTTTCTCCAGGATGCGTACGGCTATTAGTGGATGCTGCTCGATGATGCTGCGTTCTCGTGGTGTTAGTTTAGCAGGTTTTGTTAAAATTGCATCTGGTATCCCAATCTTCCCGATATCGTGAATCATAGCGGCACGAAGAATAACGTCAATTTGTTCGGGAGCGATTTTCATTGTTTTGGCTATGCCGACTGCATAGTACATTACGTTTTCCGAATGCTTTTTTGAATAAGGATCTTTCGCTTCAAGTGCCTGAACCAATCCCCAGATACTTTGAATAAAGACTTTCTCTGCCTGCTCTGACAGGCCTGCAATTCGTCTTTGTAGCTTTTTGATTTTTTCATTTTCAATGTCGTTGTTAATGGCCTTTGACATAGTTTTGTCCCAGACCTTAACACAATTTCGTCCGGCACTTTTAGCTTCGTATAGTGCCAGGTCGGCTCTGCG
>JAVVFI010000256.1:0-8110 GCA_032250555.1 Sedimentisphaerales bacterium | reverse complement strand
ATTGGGCAAAACAGTTTGGAGAGTAGATTGGTCCTTAGAATTGTTTGGCAAAGAGATTTTAAGGCCAGTTTGCCCCTTTTCAGTGTTTACGAGTAGTTTGGTTTCAACTGATTTGGTTGCTTGCCCTGTAAGAGGAGAGGATTTGCCATCTTTCAGATTAGCTATCAGTTGAGCAAGTTGGATCCCGGTTTTCGGCTCTGTTTTTGTGGCGTTTTCTTTGACAAGAAGCCCAAAGGTAACAGGAATTTCCGTTGTAGAAAAGGGCTGGGCAGTGTCTTCGCTGGGTTGAATTTCAGAAGCTGGCTCATTTTTGTCTGTCTTTTTATTATTCTGGTTTTGCTGGGGAGAATCAGCTTTTACTGTTTTACGTAATGTTTGGTTGAAGTCTTCCTTGGGTTTGTTTATAGGCTTATTTTGGCCAATGACCTGCATATTATCGGCTGTTGTTGATTCGGGAGTGTTAGAATACGGTTGGGTGTTATCCGCCGACTGGGGAAAAATCGTGTTATTTGTAAAATTAGCTGCAGGCGGGGGGGCGACTGCTGTTCCAGCAAACATCGTATTGTTAATTGTCATCAAATCCATATTCATACGTAAAACCTATTAAGGCAACAATATATGAGCAACTTTCGTGCCAATATTTTATAGGAGAATCTGTGTGTAGCTCTAAGGCTTTACTGAAAATATACTTATGAATAATAAACAGGCGATAAGCATTCGATAATACCTTGTCATAACCGGCATTGATGGAGAAATATTCTGGGTGTAGGAGAGAATTACCGGTTTATTTAAAGGAATTGTTTAAGGGGTTTGAAATTGTTATGGGCATGTAAAAAAAGCAGGCCATTGTATAAAATCCTGACGTTGCTGCGAACATCCAAAAAAGTGATTATTTGGGCATTTAGGGATTTTCTACTCAGAATAGGGGTAAATATGCTGAAAATGCCCTGCTTTCATCGTTTGGCACGATTCTTGCTCACATTTCTTAAGAGACAAAGTTTGTAAATAAATATTGGGAAGCTACAGATGTCGAAAACTGACAGCATAATGGCTCTTATAGAGGCCGGCATAAAGGCTGAAGGCTTGCGCCAGAAAGCTATCGCTAATAATGTTGCTAATCTTGAAACTCCGGGATACCGCAGGCTTGATGTAAAGTTTGAAGAAGTTCTTGCTAAATCCCTGGAGTCATCCGGTTCCGTTGATCTTAATGAGATTGAGCCGCAGGCTTATCAGCCCAAAGAGACGCCTGTAAAATCAAACGGCAACGATGTTACTTTGGAAAATGAGGTGGGCGCAATGATTAAAAACAGCCTTCGCCACAAAACATATATTCAGTTGCTGAAGAAGAGATACCAACAAATTGAATTGGCAATGAATGTCGGGCGGTAGGCAGTAATTTATTATTGGTTGACGAGTTTCATGTATAGTTACATAAAGCTTGAGAATAATTGTAAAAGGAACAGAAAAAATGAATGTTGACAATTTTTTCAGCCCTCTCGATATATCGATTTCGGGCTTGAAGGCGCAGGGCAAACAGATGGAAGTCATTTCATCGAATGTTGCCAATGCTCGAACAAGTGACGCCGGTAACGGTGAGCCTTACCGCAGACTTGAAGCTTCTTTCAAAACAGATGGCGATTTGGGTGGTGTTGAACTGGATAAAATACTACCGGATATGGGTGATTTTCTAAGAGTGTATGATCCCGGCAATCCTCAAGCGGACGGCGATGGATATGTAGCTATGCCCAATATAAACTTGCCCGGCGAGATGATAAATCTGAATATTGCAACGCGAGTGTATCAAGCCAATGTCGCTGTTTTGAAGCGTTACCAGCGTATGGTGGAAAATACACTCGAATTACTACGATAAAAATAGGGAATAAGCAATGGTAAACATGAATGCAAATGTAAGTGGGATCTCAAATTCAATGAAAGGGATTTTAGAGCCCCGCCCGATTCAGCCCAAAATTAATCCTGATTCATCCGGAATGCCGAAAGTAGGAGGTTCCGACGGCAAGAAGGCGGATTTTGCTAATGTTGTGAAGAACTATATATCCAACGTTGATGAGCTTCAACAATCCTCAAATATGTCTATAAAGGATTTGTTATCAGGTAAAAATGAGGATATCACCTCGGTAGTCTCAGAGGTGGCTAAGGCTGATATCAGTTTCAAGCTTCTTGTTGGTGTAAGAAATAAGCTGATTGAAGCGTATAAGCAAACTATGAATATGCCGTTGTAATTGATTATGTTTTATGTTTTTTTTTCAATCACCGGTAATCAATTGATAAAAGAGGCTTAATGGACTTTTTCCAAAAGATAATTATAGTTTGGCAAAAGATAGGTCTCGTTCAACGGGCCTTGCTTATTGGGCTTCTCCTCACGTTTGTTGCTGCCGGTGCTCTGCTGACTTATTGGGCTCGCAGGCCTGATATGAGAATGCTTTATCAAGAAATTGCGCCTGAAGAGGCATCTAAGATTACAGAGAAAATTAGTGAAAAGGGAATTGCTTACGAATTGAGAAGTGGAGGGACGAGTATCTATGTGCCGAGGGAGCAGGTATATCAACTTCGTTTGGATATGGCAAAAGAGGGTCTTCCTGTAGGTGAGCAGGGGGGGTATAAGATATTTGATAATGAGAAAATCGGGATAAGTCCATTCGTTCAAAGTGTAAACCTCAAGCGAGCATTACAGGAAGAACTTGCCAAGAGCATCCAGATGATAGATGGAGTTCTTCATGCGCGTATTCATATAGTAAGCGCAGAACAAACGCTTTTTACATCTAATGCCGGCAAAACCACTACTTCTGTGGTACTTCGACTAAGGCCTGGTTATAAATTAAGCAGTTTGAATATCGCAGCAATTACTCATTTGGTCTCCGGTAGTGTTGAAGGGCTTACAGCGGAAAATGTTACCGTGATAGACAGCCGGGGGAACCTTCTTTCGAGTGAGTCGGACTCAATTATTGCTGGTGAAGCGGGCACTGTTCAGGACTATAGGGAAAGGGTGGAGGAGAACTTATCGAAAAAGGTAGAGGATATGCTTACCGCTGTTTTAGGTCCCGGACGGGCAACAGTAAGAGTCAGTGCCATTATTGATATGAACAGTGTTAGCACCGTTACGGAAAAACTTGATCCAAAAGGAGTTGCTGTATCAGAAGAAATTACAAGCGGTTCTGAAACCGGGGCTTCCACACCATCAGCCGCAGGTGAGCCAGCTTTGCCGGGACTTTCAGTAAAAGATGAAGTAATTAAGACTGAATATGAGATCGGAAAGACGGTAACACAGGAAGTTGTTTATCCGGGCCAAATAAAATCTCTGAGGGTTGCAGCATTTGTTGACTTGTCGGTAGCAGAGCCTAATGATCCCGGTGCCGGAAATAGCACCGCAAAGATAATGCAGGCGACTGATGTAGTAGCAATTATACAAAATGCTCTTGGACTGGAAGATGAAACTGCGATCAAAGTTGTAGATGTTAAGTTCAATCGTCCACTTGAATCACTGATAGCAGAAGAACCGTCCAGTTGGCCGCGTTATATGGCAATTGCACGCCATGCTTCCTTAGGCATTATAGCAATTTGCATGCTGCTTGTTCTTCGTATGTTCCGTGGAGCAAAGGATAAGGTGGCATCAGCACCCAAAGCAAAGGAATTGCCTGAAGGCGAAGAGGCAGCCGGACTTCTACCGGAAGGAGAAAAAGGAGTTCCAGAGCCATTAATTGTACGCAGGCAGATAGCCAGTGCTTTGGAACAAGATCCTGAGCGAGTGAAACAATTGTTTGCCAGTTGGCTCGAAGAAAAGGTGGGCGCAAGTTAGCAAAGCGTGAATTGTTGAAGTTTATAGCGGAATAACAAGCAATAAGATATCCAAGACACTAATGTAAAATGCCAGATAACGAATATCATATTTCAAGTAGAAAATCTCTTCGGAGGAGAAAAAAGGCGAATGCTTGTTCGTTACGGACTTATAATAAGCGACCAGAAGATGCGAAGAAGTTGTTGACGGGCAAGCAAAAAGCTGCAATGTTGTTGATGAGTCTTGATTCAAAGGCTGCTGCTGAACTGCTCAAGGACGTTGATGCTGAGGCTATTCAGGAATTGGCCGTGGAATTAGCGCATTTGGATGCTGCTGGTTTCACCAATAACAGGCAGGATTTGGGAAATGCTCGGCAATCCTGTAAGCCAAGTTATGATTTTCGTATTAATGGTTTTCTGAAAGAAGTATTGAAGAGTAGCGTTGGTAATGAGAAGACAGAGCAGATCCAGACAGGAATACAGGAACTGCTGTATAAAAATGATCCTTTTCAATCTCTTTGTTCTGCTAAGCCTAAAACAGTAGCAGCAATTCTGGAGAATGAGCATCCTCAAACTGCTGCTGTAGTTTTAGCAGAAATGCCTGCGGAGAGCAAAACAGAAGTACTCCGCTTTTTGGACTGGGGTATCCGAATCAGTATTGTCAACAGGATGAGTGATTGTAGGGCTATGAGCGCACAGGCAAAGAGCCGAATTACAGAAGCTGTTTGCAAACGTCTTGAAGCTGTTACTGACGGTCAGACCAATGGATCTATGTCAGCACAATCTAAACCGTCTATAAGAAAAATGGCTATTATTTTGCGAAATATGGGTAAAGAAATTAGAGATAGCCTGCTTGGTTTTATACGAGGCAAAGATAAACATGCAGGTGAAATAGTAACAGATTTGATGATATTTTGGGAAGATATCTTGCTGATTTCCGACCGTTCACTGCAGAAGGCTTTAAGAAGAATTGATATGAAGAAATTGGCTTTGGCGTTGGTAAGAGCCGACAATCAACTTATTCAGAAAATAAAATCTAATATTTCCGAGACTATGAATGCTGTGTTGAATGAACAAATGTTGCTTATGTCAGCATACGGGCAGGATGATATTGAGCAGGCCAGAGAGGATGTTGTGGATATCTTACGCAAAATGCATGAAAAATGCGAACTTACATTTATGGAAGAATGGTGCGATATCTGATGGAGCTCGAGTCTGTATTAAATAAAATAGAAAAGGTACTAATGGACTTTTAGTGGAAATAATCAGGGGGATATTAATGTATGAAACTCAAAGAGGGAATTAATTAAACTATGATGACGGGTAAACAAAAAGCTGCGATGTTGTTAATGAGTCTGGATGCTGCAACAGCCACTGAACTTCTTAAGGGACTTGATGCCGAAGAGATCCATGAGATTGCCTTGGAATTAGCGCATATTGATGTATCGAAAAAGATTAGTAATGATGAACAAGCACAGATTGCTCAGGAATTCTGCAGCTCACTTCAACAAATGGAAGCCCGTAAATTTAGTATGAAAGCTTTTCTTAACGAGATGCTCGTGGCTGTTCTTGACGAAGAAGCGGCTTTGCAAATTCAATCCGAAGTTAAAAAGATTTCGGGGGGTACGGACCAGTTTGGGGAGATTCGTTTGGCCAGCTCAGATGAATTGGTTCTTGCTCTGAAGGGTGAACACCCCCAGACAATAGCTGTGGTATTGTCAGAACTGGATCCGAAGAAAAGCCAGGATGTTCTGGCACGTTTGGACGAAGAAATTCGGATTAAGGCTGTTTGTAGAATGTTAAATCCGGAATTAGTTGGCAGCGGAGTTAAACAGCGAATGGCATTTACAGTCAGCGAACGGCTGCAAGGTCTCAAAGGAGAAACTCTTTCGGAAAGACCTGAGCAGACTCTACGAAAACTGGCTGTTGTTCTGAGTGGCCTGGAAACAGACCTGAGAGACCAGATGCTTGATGAGATAAGCAAGCATGATGAGGAAACCTCCAAAACAGTAAGAAATTTGATGATAACATGGGACGATATCCCGTCAATTGCAGACAGGTCGATGCAGGAGGCACTGCGAAGCGTAGAATCAGGCAAATTGGCGGTGGCGCTTTATGGTGCAAAGGATGTTATTATCGAAAAGATACGTTCAAATATATCTGAAAGAGCAGTGGCCTCACTCGATGAAGAAATCTCGCTAATGCAGGATCCTATTGAAAAAGAAGTTCTTGATGCCAGAGAAGAAGTTGTGGGCCCACTAAGAGATGCAAATGAGCAGGGGACGCTTAGAGTGACAGGACGATAGTATAATGACACATACACTTACAGTTAGCCTTGAAAAGCCTATTACTTCGGCTGAATTCATAGATGAATCTGCCGTAGGTATTGGTAGTCCAGCGCCCGATCTCGCCCAGGCTAACTCGGCGGCGAATGCCGTGCAAATTTCGGCACAGAATTCAGAGGCCCATGAAAATAAATTTTCACAGACTTGTCAGGCAATTAATAGTGTCGTTACAAAACTCAATCAATTTTACGAAAAAGTGTTTGCTGAACAAAAAGAGGAAATTGCCAAGCTTTCGGTGGAAATCGCCAGAAAGGTTTTAATGCAAAAAGTGGAAGATGGAGATTATGAAATACAAACTATTATTAAAGAGGCATTAAACAGTGCTCCAACGAAACAGGATATAGTAGTGCATTTGAATCCTGAAGACCTTACGGAATGCCAGAAGGCACTACAAAATGAGCCTGATGACACTTTAGCAGATATTAAGTTTGTTTCCGACTCGAATATAGGGCGGGCAGAATGTCTGCTTGAAAGCCCCAAGGGGACAATAGAATCATTGATTAATGAACATCTGAACAGAATTAGCAAAGCACTTAAAAAGGCGGAATGAGTTATGGTTACGAGTGAGGTTAGTAATGGTTTGATTGATTTTGATAAGTTTCACTCAGCACTTCGCGATGTAAATTTATTGGATTGCCAAGGTTTTGTGGTCCGGGTTTCCGGTCTGATTGTTGAATCTACCGGTCCGGCAATAGGTTTAGGTGAGTTATGTGGTATCCAGATTCGTAATGGACGGCGCGTGTTGGCTGAGGTTGTGGGTTTCCATAATGACCATCTTATTCTGCTGCCGTTGGAGCACATAAATGGCATATCTCCGGGCGACACAGTCACCGCTCGTACTACTGTCCGTCATATTGCTTTAAGCGAAGCAGTCCTGGGTAGAGTAGTAAACGGGCTGGGAGAGCCTATAGATAATAAAGGTCCGTTGGCAGGAACGGATAAAAAAGCATTAGATGCAAGTAGTCCATCACCTTTGAGCAGAGAAAAAATTTCCAGGCCTTTGGTTTTGGGCATAAGATCGATAGATGGTGTATTAACTTGCGGCAAAGGTCAGCGTGTGGGTATTTTCTCCGGCAGCGGAGTAGGAAAGAGCGTTTTGCTTGGCGATATTGCCAATTCGAGTGAAGCAAATGTTAATGTTGTGGCGCTGATAGGCGAACGTGGACGAGAGGTTCGGGAATTTCTCGAAGGAGACCTCGGTGCTGAGGGTTTATCGCGTAGTGTGGTCGTCGTAGCTGCCTCGGATTCTCCTCCTATTCAGCGCGTAAAGGCGGCGTTTGTAGCTGCTACGATTGCCGAATATTTCAGAGACATGGGAAAAGATGTTTTGTTTATGATGGATTCACTTACTCGTTTCGCACAGGCCCAGAGAGAAATAGGCCTTGCGGCTGGTGAGCCTCCGGCGACAAAGGGGTACTGCCCAAGCGTCTTTTCACTAATGCCAAGACTTATCGAACGTTTGGGCTGTGCCGAAACCGGCAGCATCACAGGAATTTTGACGGTTTTGGTTGAGAACGATGATTTAACCGACCCTGTAGCTGATAGTGCCAGAAGTCTTCTTGACGGGCATATAGTTCTGTCAAGAAAATTGGCTGAGAGAGGGCATTATCCCGCTGTAGATATTTTACAGAGTGTCAGTCGATTGATGCCTGTGGTGGTCAGCAAAGAGCACCTGCTTGCAGCGCAGAAACTCAAAGAAATAAGTGCTATTTATAATGATGCTGAAGATCTAATAAATATTGGAGCTTTTTCATCCGGCAGTAATCGACGTATTGATGGTGCTATAGCTTTGATTGACAGGATAAACAACTTCCTTGTTCAGTCTGTTCGAGAGAGGACTGATTTTAATGAAACAGTAAGGCAGTTGACTGCCATTACCCAGTTTTGGAATGAGTTGTTGGGTACACAGAACCGGTAAATTGTGTTCTGAATAATTGTCAGATATTGAGAGAAAGAAAATTGAAAATTAAATG
>JAVVFI010000255.1:0-8116 GCA_032250555.1 Sedimentisphaerales bacterium | reverse complement strand
CTGCATCTTGTTAGTATGCACATTCTTGCAATTGACGAATAATTCCATATACTATTGGCTGACATTGACGTGGATTGTGTTAATTTTAGAGGTTTATTTGCAAAGAGAACATAAATATGGACTATTTTGAGTACAAAGAAGGTAACCTATTTGCTGAAAACGTAAGCGTTGAGACAATCGCCCGCGAAGTCGGCACTCCAGTGTATATCTATAGTAAAGCTACCTTCAAAGAGCATCTGCAAAAAATTCAACAGGCATACAGCCAGATAGACACCACGATTTGTTATTCCGTCAAAGCCTGCGGTAATATAAATATCCTCAAATTTATGACCGAAGCCGGCAGTGGATTCGATATCGTCAGCGGCGGGGAGTTGTATCGTGTTATGCAGGCCGGCGGCGATCCTTCACAAATCGTCTTTGCCGGTGTAGGTAAAACCGACTCTGAAATCGTCGAGGCGTTAGACGCTAACATTGGTTATTTCAATATCGAATCAGAGGCGGAACTTGAAAACCTGATTCGTTTAGCCAAGCAACAGGGAAAACAAACCAAAGCGGCTCTGCGTGTAAATCCGGATGTTGAATATAAAACTCATGCTTTTCTGAAAACAGGTAAGAAAGAAACAAAATTCGGCGTTGATATAGAGCGGGCACTGAAAGTCTTTTCAGATTATGGTGACAATAAAGCCGTAAGTCTTTGTGCAATTCATGTCCACCTGGGAACAGGCGGCAAAAAGATTGATCCGTATGTTGAAGCTGTGAAAAAAGCACTGCCCCTTATCGACCAGCTCCGCAGCAAAGGCCACACTATAGAAGCTATTGATCTGGGTGGGGGCTACGGCGCCGATTACGAATCAAACTCCGTCCCTTCAGCAGCAGAATATGCTTCGGGCATCGTGCCGCTATTGAAAGATAAGAACATCAAACTCATACTGGAGCCGGGTAAAAGTATTTGCGCAAACGCAGGAATAATGTTAACTCGCGTTCTTTATATCAAACACGGCGGCAGGAAAAAATTTATTATAGTTGATGCAGGGATGAACGATTTGATTCGTCCATCGCTGTATGACGCATTCCATTTCATTTGGCCTGCAAAGGTGGATCAAAAGTTTGTTCCGCCAAAGCGGGAAGAGGATTTGCAGCTTGAAGGCACCGAAGTTGTTGATATTGTCGGGCCGATATGCGAAGGTGCGGATTTCTTTGCCAAAGACAGGGCATTACCCCCAGCCGAACGCGGCGATTTAGTCTCCGTCTTTACCGCCGGTGCTTATGGCTTTACTATGAGCAGCAATTACAACGCTCGCGGACGAGTAGCCGAAGTACTTGTTGACGGTGATAATTTCTCCGTGATCAGAAAACGCGAGAGCTACGAAGATTTAATTAAGATGGAAAAGTAATTAGTCGCTTAGTAATTTCCTGTTTATTGCTCGATTGATGACTTACTGATGATTAACTCAACATAGGATATTTTATCAGTGACCGGTATTTCTTAATATGAGCAAAATACCTAAAAGACCGAGCAGGAGCACTGCAGCCCTCAATATGCGCATGAGTTGAGTTCTGGGCTGTATAAGCCGCCAAACAAAGGCCCAAAGTACTGCAATCAGCGAAATGCGCAATATAAAAGATATAATGTTAATAAACATAACACATTATATCCTATCTTAACAGGCCAAGTCAAGCATTTTTTGCCTATTTTAACGCTCGATAACTAAAAAATCAGCTTTCTATGCAAGCTCATTTACATATCTTCAACGAAAAAAGCTGCATATCGTAGGAATTGAAGGTGATTGAGATAAATAGACTTTCAATCCGACCATTCAACACTTACTCTTACAGCAAGAACCCTGTATAAATTGGAGATACATCTTAAACTGTTTCAATACACATTTCTGTATTGCAAATTCACTGAGATGCAAAAACTACTTTATATTCTGAATATTCACTGCTTTAAGGATTCAAGAAATAAAGAAAAAATTATAAAATATGTTCAAAAATTTCCTCATAATTTATTCTTATCGTCAACCCAGCAAGTATCCCCCCTTTCAATACTGATACACAGGTTGTTTTTAATATTTATATTCAAAATATAAATGTAAGTGTCTTTTTACAGGCAATAGTATTGTTTCAAATCATATCCATAAATTAAAGAAGTTTTATGAAATATGCCGAGAACATTTTTCAGTGTGTGTGATTGTAACTTGATTTTTTATTACTTAAATTTAGGAGAGTAAAGATGCGATTTCTTGAAGAAACAAAAAGATGGGTTGGCGAAATTACTGAAATATTTTTATTGCTGATTGCCCTTGGGATTACGGTTGAAATCTTATTTGGTCAATCGGTTCCCTTCTTTGGTGGACCGGAAGGAGTAGTAGCAAACATTACCGAACTGCTTGGCACTCTGGGTGACAACGGCCTCGTCGGCTTGATTGCTCTGGCGATTATTTTCTTCCTGTTTCATAGAAGGCAGCCTGTCCAACAACATCATCATCAGGGATAGCTTAAAGCCTCAAGATAATTATTAAGAGCCAATCGGTAGTGCCGTCATTTCGAGCTCCATGATTTTTTAACTCAATGACTGTGCTATCGGTTGGCCTCTGATTTACAAGCACCTCTTCAGACCACCAGCAAGCTTCTTTCTGTTACGGGTGTATTGTTTCCGTTAAGGGTAATTGCTCGGCAATGTACTTTAACGTACACCGGATTGATATAAGATTTATTACACGAATGAAAATTGCACGAACAGGCTGTTTCAGCTTATAGGAAACGACAGGCTGGAAGTTCAGAAATTTCGTTCGACAAACCCCGTATCGATTTTATTTTTGACGAAAAGATTGTGGGAGAGAATATCGAGGCAGGCGGGTATCGTTGTCTTGATCGGCTCTATAACAAATTCCCTCAAAGCCCTTTTCATTGTAGCAATGGCTTCTGTCCGTGTTCTTTGATGGACAATGAGTTTGGCAATCATCGAATCGTAGGTCGGCGATACGGTCCAGCCCTGATGAACGTGCGTATCAACTCTGACACCGGGGCCGCCGGGCAGAATCAACCGGGTAATTGTGCCTGGTGAAGGAGCAAAATTATTTTCAGGGTCCTCGGCATTAATCCGGCATTCAATGGCCACGCCCGTATGCTTAATGCTTTTCTGGCTGAACTTGATAGGCTGGCCGGCGGCAACTTTCAACTGTAACTTAATCAGGTCGTGGCCCGTAACCATCTCTGTAACAGGATGCTCGACCTGAATTCGGGTATTCGCTTCTATGAAATAAAAGTTTTTCTCATTATCTATCAGAAACTCTACGGTTGCAGCGTTATCATATTTGGCCTCTTGTATAATATTCAAGGCAGCTTCAGCAAGCTGCCCTCTTGTATGCTTATCCAGAACCGGACAGGGTGATTCCTCGATCATCTTTTGATGTCTTCGCTGAATGGAGCAGTCTCTTTCGTAAAAGTGTAAAGCATTGCCGTGCTTATCAGCCATAACCTGCACTTCGACATGCCGAGGCTCAACTATGAATTTTTCCAGATAGATACTTCCGTCACCAAAAGCAGCTTCGGCCTCGGCGCGGGCCGAATTAAATGCCGAGCGAAGGGTCAGGTCGTTATGGACAACTCTCATACCCCGCCCACCCCCGCCGGAGGTAGCTTTTAATATTACAGGGTAACCCATCTTGTTGGCCAGTTTCAACGCCGACGACTCCTTTTCGAGAGCACCATCGGAACCCGGTACTATCGGCACACCCACCTTGCTCGCCAGCTTGCGGGCCTGGATCTTGTCGCCAAGTAACTGCATCGCCTCTACAGGCGGGCCGATAAATGTTATCCCGCAGTCACGACATATCTGGGCAAAGTTTATGTTCTCGGCCAGGAAGCCGTATCCTGGATGAATCGCCTCAACATCACTAATCTCAGCGGCACTTATAATACGGGGTATATTCAGATAACTTTTTGCACAGTCAGCCGGACCGATACAAATAGCTTCGTCTGCCAACTGAACATATGAAGCGTCCCTGTCAGCCTCTGAATAAACCACCACCGCCTCAATATTAAGCTCGTGACAGGCACGGATGATACGAAGTGCAATTTCACCCCTATTGGCTATCAAAATCCTTGAAAACATAATTTATTGTATTATTTCTATCGTTTACTTACTATTGTTTGTTGTTCACAAATATTTACAATGCCGACTCTTTTTCTTTGCAATAATCAATAGCAAATTATTTGTCCGGTTTGACCTTGTAAAGTACCTGGCCGTACTCAACGGCCTGCCCGTTCGTAACAAGCACTTCAACAATCGTTCCGCTGGTCTCGGCTTTTAT
Source organism: Sedimentisphaerales bacterium (assembly GCA_032250555.1). Lineage (GTDB taxonomy): Bacteria > Planctomycetota > Phycisphaerae > Sedimentisphaerales > Anaerobacaceae > NIOZ-UU13. The sequence continues at coordinate 3,800 of JAVVFI010000255.1, read as the reverse complement.
TTCATTCATAACCTTCATTGCTTCGATTATGCAAACAACCGTCTGCGGTTCAACCGACGAGCCTACTTCGACATAATGCTCGGAATCGGGACTGGGTGTTGCATAAAATGTCCCGACAAGAGGCGATTTTATTTCCGTCAAAGTTTCTGAAGGCTCTCTGGCCTGGCGGGCATAAGTGTGCATAAGAGCTTCAGCACCGCCTGCTTGAATATGTTGTGGGGAGCCGGGCTCCGGCCTCATCGCCGGTACGGCACTTAGAACACCGCCAACAGAGGAATGAGGGTGTGAGCGCTTGAGAAATATCTTGTCGTCACCATGTTTTATTTCGACTTCAAGAAGCTCATTCTCTTTCATTATCTCGATGATTTCTTTAATTTTCTTTAAATCGGTATCTTTGTCCGCCATCGTCGCAACCTTTCTATGCAACAGATATTGCTTAATCCGAATGAGTATAACTAAAAGAGATGCGTTTGCAATACAATTTTTTGAGACATCTGTGAGATAGCAAATCCAGCTAAATGTCTGTTGGAAATGATACCGGATAGCAGCGCCTTTTCCGGCAGCGGTATGGCTCAAAGTTATAACTTAGGTCCGAGCTTCTGACTTAATTTCTTAATCTGAAGAAAGTATTTCAAAGGCAACTATTGTAATGTCGTCGATTTCAGAAGGCTCAATCTTTTGATTATGGGCAATCGTGTTAAGTTTATCCATCATCTCTACAACAGGCAAATCTTTGACTGCGAGAAATTCATCACTGAAATAAAAGCCGGTTGTGTCATTGAAATTGCCTATGAAAGGCTCTGCCCCGTCGGAATACAACAGCAGCTTATCGCCGGGCTGAAGCTGTACGGTCTCCTGGGTGAATTCGGCCTGTTCAAAAACTCCCAGCAGAGAGCCCCGTATCTGGAGCTGCTCGGGTTGCTGCCCTGGCCTGATAAGTATCGGATAGGGATGCCCGGCACGGGCGTATGTAAGCTGTCGTGTTTTTGTATTAAATAGACAATAACAGCACGTGGCAAACTGATAACCCGAGAGTTTCTGCGCCGCCATTCGCACATTCAGATTTGTTATAACCTCCGAAGGTGGAAATATACGGTAATTGCTCTCATAAGTCTCTCGCATCATTAATGCCTGTTTAAGAAATATTGTCAGCAATGCCGCAGGCATACCGTGCCCCACTACATCAGCTATATAAAAACCGATGTGCTCCTCGTCAACACGGACCATATCGTAAATGTCACCCGAAACCCACTCTGCGGGCATAAAAATACTGGCCCATTGCACTTCATCGGTATTAGGCATTTGAGTTGGAAGAAAATCCTGCTGCACAAGACCGGCTAAACGAAGCTGCTCTGCAAGATTATCTGCGAGGCTTTTTGTCATTGAAAGCTGTTCGGCCAGTTTGTTCCGGTGAATCCTCAGAACATGTTTTCGTGGTACCAACGGCTTCGTCGTAATTCCAGAGCTTTTTTTGCGATACGCAAGATTGGCACTTATTTTGTTCCACAATTCTGCTGTGGAAATGGATTCCATACTGTTGACCATAGAGAAACTCGTTTTTGACGGTGATATGGAAAAACTTTTTACAGGCATCTCCTGGCGGTCTGTAAGTATAATCATGCCTATATTTTCCATCTCAAGAGATTCTATGATTCGGGCCAGTTGCTGCTGCTGGGAAGAATCCGCGTCCTTAGTATCAATAATAACGGTACCAATCAAAAATAGTCTGTCACGCACATTGGGAAACTTGACTATTGGAAGAATGTGGTAAGAGAGCTTCTTTTTTTTCAAAAGACGTTTTATTTCAGACGGAACATGGTTTTGATTTGTTAAATACAGGACATCCGTAAAGCTTTTTTCCTGTTCTATACCAGTAAGCAAATTTATTTTTCTCATTTCACGACTTCTTCTTATTACATTATGAGACCTTGAACAGGCATTTATTTGTTATTTTCAGGGATTTAATTGATTTTTAGCCCTTAAATACCATCCATAAACTTATTTTCTACAATCCATCAGGTAATTTTCGGCTTGTTAAGGACGATACTTTTGCATTATTTCTGCTTTTTCCATGTTCCTAAAAACCGGTGGTTTTTGTGCCGTTCACCTAAGTATCGTCTTTCAGCCCATTTATCTGTACCGGAACCGTAATTAACGAAGAAAAAGAAATAGTTAAACTTTGATGTTGGATCGGTAGCTGCATACACCTTTTGGGCTTAAGTTTTTTGAAATGTTTACAGCCGTTATACACTGAAAAAGCTTGAGGCTATTCGTCAAATGAACCGAAGATAGAAGGCCTAAAACAATATGACATCAACCGGTGAAAATTGCCGAGCCGATACGAAGGATAGTTGCTCCCTCTTCGACCGCGATTTCATAGTCTGAGCTCATCCCCATACTCAGCTCGGTAAAATGACGACCCACAATTCTTTCTCCGCGTATCTCGACAAATATTTCTCTTGCACGAATAAAACAAGCTCGAACAATATCCTTATTATGAGTCAAAGGGGCCATTGTCATCAAACCAACCAGCTTCAAGTTCGGCAGGGTTTCTATCTGCTCCGCCAGATGTGTTGCCGCCCCTACCGGAACACCGTACTTTTGCGGTTCCTTGGAAGTATTAACCTGAAGGAGTACTTCAGGGCATAAGTTCAGCTTTGCCGCCGATGCGTTTATCTCTTCGGCTAAACGAAGGGTATCTACCGTATGTATAAGACAGGCTATAGGAAGGACATGTTTGACCTTGTTACGCTGCAGATGGCCTATCATATGCCAATTGATGTTTTTAGGCGGATTCGCTGCGCCATCAGGTCTCACGAAAAATTCATCTATCTCTGTGGAAACTTTTTTTAATTGCTGAACGCGGTTTTCCCCCAGGTCGGTGAAGCCCAGGCGAATAACTTCCTGTACGGCCTCGATTGTTGCTGACTTGGTTACGACAACGAGTTTTACCTCACTGGGATCTCTGCCGGCACGGGCACAGGCAGAGTTAATGTTACCTTCAACACGTTTCGTTTTCTCTGAAATTTTTATCATAACCGAACAACCAAAAAATAAACAAACAATCTACATCCAAACATAAGGATGTACCCAAAATATCAATCTGTTAAAACTTTTACCAGCATAAAAGCAGTCAAGGCAACATTTTTAACGGTTTTTTCATCTGACATCACCCATGAAATGATAACTTCAACGACTTATCGGTCATTACAAAAACCGGTAAACGTATATGCCTAAAATGTAAGGATTTATGATGTTTATCCGGACTAAATAATGTTCGAAAAAAAACAAAAAAAATGATTTTTATCTTGCTTTTTATCTCTATAAGTTATATAATAATCCCAATGAGGTTTGATGGGGTGTGGAAATAAACCCCTTGTTTTTCGGTTCTGTTATTTATTCGCTTTGCAGAATTTTCGTACCTTTATAGCTCTTTAATTATTTGCCTAAAATATAATGCTGTTTTAACAGCTTTATAGACCTCGGCGAGGCAGTGTGGTCTACCGGTCTCCCCCCCAGCCGGAACCACGCCCTCGCCCTTTTTATGCGCATAGTTTTGGACAAATCTGGATAAGTCGATCAAGTTCAGAGTGACAATTGTTTCTTCATTCGCCGCGGATTTGGAGCACTACCTTTCTGTTTCGAGGGCCGTCAAATTCACAGAAAAAAATCCGCTGCCAGGTGCCGAGTTGCAGCTGGCCCGATTCAATAAAAACGCTCACGCTGCTTCCGGTCAGGGTGGTCATCATGTGGGATGGTGAATTGCCTTCCTGATGCCGATAGGGGTAGTTGAGCGGCAC
>JAVVFI010000254.1:0-8139 GCA_032250555.1 Sedimentisphaerales bacterium | reverse complement strand
TGGAAAATTAGCTACATTAATTGCATCCCATCCCCTGATAAAAACCGGTTTTTGAGCGGTTCCTTGGGAAGTCCATGTCCAAATCCTGCTTCCATAAGTATAAGGCCCCCCGTGAATTTCAACCACACTTCCTTCCGTCAGAGTTGTGGGGATTGTCAACCTGGGAGTGCTTTCCGTCCCGTATGGATTATTCGTGTCTGTAGCATTACTATTGTTCTTGTCAACATAGTGTGTATACGGATTTCCGCTTACTGAAGAAATAGGATAATTAATCGTACCTCTTCCATCTGTAAATGTATATTGTTGTCCAATATACATATCCACATTTTCGTTAATTCCGAATGATGGAGCAGGTATTCCTATCGGCGGTTGCCAAGCAGGCAAGGCCGCATCACTCCACGCCGATAATATCAGTAATAACAAACCTGTAATAAGACTATGAGCTGCGTGTGGGTTGTATTTTTTTGGAAACATCTTTTTCCCCTCATCATTTAGCAAACTGTCAACAGCCGGTAATATTCATCCAGTTTACATATTAAGTAATGATCTATATACTCCTTCAATAGCCCCATATAAGGTTGGTGAAAGTCTATCTATAATAAATTGTAAGAATAAACCCCTACCAGAGCAAACTAGATATATTAAAAACACTTTAGTAAATGTATGTAATTGATGATATTATCGGAATATTATGATAAGCTCCGACAATAATTTTCTCTCCGATTAAAATTATTTTCGTTTCTTTTTTGGATCCCTATTCGTAACTTCTGAGTTATTTTGAGTACAGCTATTACTTAATTTAAAGTAGTTAAGCTCAAGGTATTGGGAATGCTGGCAGCGAAATGTCTATTGCCATTGGTCCGAACCGGACTAGGTTTCACATTAGTGGTACGTTACGGAAAATGAGGTGCTGAACAGATGGCGGACACTTGATTTGTCAATTATGCCGCCCGGTCCTGTTTTATTTCATGCATTTCTTCATAAACTGCCGGGCTTACGTGCCCCTGCGAAGCATGCCTATGTTTACGATTATAAAACACCTCAATATATTTGAAAATATGATTAGAATCTGTCGTAACGAAGAATTTACGCTTAATACGCGAATAGAGCCCAATTCTACGCATTATACGTCTAACTGTCTCTTGACAGCATACAATGTTTTCTTCCTGCAAATCCTGATATACCTTCCTATAGCCATAAATGCGATTGCTTTCGAAATAACTATGAGCGACAGCCGTCTGGGCGATTGTTTTACGCCTGACCAACTGTTGGCAGGGCAAACACTTCAAACTGTCATAATAGCCGCTGGCGCTTGCTTTCAATACTCTACACATCAGAGCAACAGGAAAGAGCCTGGTATGCTTTTGTATCCATGCGTACTTCACAGCGATTCCTTCGCAAAGTACGCCGTCGCTTTTTTTAAAATGTCGTTCTCCATCTTTAAGCAGGCATTCTCTTTGCGAAACTGCCTAAGCTCATCTGACTTGAGTTGAGTTTCACTTTGAGCGAGTAATTCGCCAGTATGCTTGAATTTTTGTTCCCAGTTTTGGATTGACCAGCCTGTGGCGCCAAGTCTTTTAGCCACCTGCTTGTAAGAATAATCCTGATCAGCCACTAGGCGAGCTACCTGTAATTTGATTTCTTTGCTGTATTTTCAGTACTTTGCTATTTTGGACACTCCTTGTAAATTGGGACAGTATAACCTCTCGCCAAGTGTCCTTACATCTGTTCAGCACCTCAAAAGTTGGAAAATTCATAGGGATATTTTTTCAAAACAGGCTAATAGTTCATTATCCCAAGTATCGGTGCTCGGTTAACATCATTTACAGTGATGGTAATCGTCTCATAAACCTTTGAATTACCATCACTCGCGATAAACCTTACCTGGTAATTTCCGGCCTGAGTATAATTCGGCGTCCAGCTAAAGATTTGATTTATGAAGCTTGCTCCTTGCGGCAGATTCTGAACCGTGTATGTTATCAGTTCACTGTCAGGATCTGTTGCATTTACATCAAATGTCAAAATAACATTTACATTCACAGACTTATCGCCAATTGTCTGTAGTACCGGCGAGGGATTATTAGGATTCGAAGGAATGCTCTCGTAAGCGCCGATGTCGGGTGCGGCACCAAAATAAATTAAACTTATTTTTTCACCATTACTCCAGGATACCTGATGATCTAAGGTTATTATATTATTACCGATGCTGTAATCTATATCTATAATTCGGGCAGTTTGTCCACTTTCAAGCTTGATTAAATCACCCTGTTCTCCAATAATATCATAACCGTCATAAAAATATCCGGCATCCTCGACCGTTATTTGACTGCCGCTGCCACTTGGACTCGTTATAGAGGTAAGGAACTCTCCAGCATCAATCATCGAACTACCCGCCTGGAGATGAAAATCATTATTGGCCGCATTGACATACAAAGGATCTTGCTGGACATTGCCTGACCAATTGGTATGGTTGGTGTTGTAGAAATTCGGTGCCTTAGCGTCTTGATATGGGTAATCTAATTGATTGTAAATCAACTTATTTGCATTACTGCCAGAAGAAAAAAAGTTATTGTTTTCAAAATGTGTTTCATCTGTCCGGCCGGAAAGAAGTATTTGCAGGGGATTGCCTGCATTTTGAACATGACTGCTCAAATGGCTGTGAGCAACAAATGTTCCCTCAGTGAAAATGTTGTTCTTAAACTTATTGTCCGCAAACGCGTAATAATCACTGAATGGATGATTAAGATAGTCTTGAACATTCTTCATAGGTGGAGGATTTGGGGTGCTTCCCATTGAGTTGTTTACAGGAACCGTAACCTTACCGCCATCGTAGCCATAGAAAGTATTGTGGTAGAACCGGTTGCCTGTGACATATCCTGCTTCATGAGCCTCACCTTGAATTATCTCCAATTTAGGATTCCAGCCATACCATGAGCCGCCCCACCTCATATAAATTGCTACACCAGCGGAAGTTACATTGTAATTTGCGTCAGGGCACTGCACTCCATGAGGATTTGAAAATACGTTGTTCCTGACAATCGTATCCTGCCCTGAAAACTGAAGAGCCGAATATCTCGAACCACCGTAATCAAGATCTGTGGTGAAGCCAAAGAAATTATCTTCAAACACATTACGTTTGGTGTCATTGTACCTTGGAAGGACATAAGCAGGATTCGAAGAGTCACGAGTATCGAGTTTCTGGTCATAGACCTCCACCATCTTCTGAATATAGTTGTCAAACCTGTTGCCGCGAACCACATTATAGCTGGCACCACGTAATGCCAAAAGCGCATGTCCGGATGTATTAAAGACATTGTTTTCGATCAGGAAACCGGTTGTTCCCACTAAAATTAGGCTATCGTAAGATGACTTCAAAAATCTATTATTTCGAATGTTGACGTAGTCACATTCAATAAACCTGGCGCCACCCTTAGGGCCGTACATACCAAGTTCAAACGTGCAATTTTCTATTGTAATATTGCCGCAGTCTCTGGCAAACAACCAGCCCCCAACCTGGCGGATAGTCAACCCGTCAATTTCTATATAATGAACATTTCTCATCGTAATTACGCCCCTCATAATAGAAATGTAATCGTTGGGCCATGCCCCCGCAGGATCATCACCGATGACAACCACTTCATTATTGTATGGTTTGAATCTGATTGGGTTTTGGGCGGTTCCTGAATGTTTGGGCCAAAGAACATCAATACCTGCGCTGCTAACTTTATTATAAGTGCCTCCTCGAATCAAAACTGTATCGCCTGGTCCTGCCACATCACAGGCCTCTGTGATCGACGTATATGCGTTTCCGTCACTTCCGGAGTTATCGCGGTTGGTAATCGAATATTCCCCATTCAAGCAGTCAAGAGATAGACTGCCGTCCACATAGATCGTTTCCGGCACATTATCGGCTTGCGCGATGAAAACAACATCTAATGTGTAATCGCTTCTGACCAGATAATATGTGAAGCTGGTTGCAGCTCCTTCTGAAATTCCTGCTGTTTTAATGTTCTTAACCACATAGCCAGGATCAGGTATTATTGTAAAAGTAATGTCACTATCTTTATTCACCGAGACAGCCCCACTGGGATTAATGCTTCCGCCGGGACCTGCAGTTGCTGTAATAGTATATGCTTCTGCTGTTCCACAAAAAAAAGATGTGAGCAAAGTCAAAAGCAGAAAATAGAGCACTAGCGAAGATCCGCACTGCCTGTGAGTTACAGATTTGCTCCAATGATTACAAGATAGTTTCAAAGCTTTCCGCGATGGTTTCTTATTAGCATGGCACACTGATTTAGATGGTTTTTTTGGATTATTTAGCATAATTCCCCCCTTTAGGAATGACTTCTAACCAATTTTCATCTCCCTACTATAAATAGAAAGAATAAAATATAGCAAAGACAAACTCGATCCAGAAAAACTTTTCTGAATGTGCACAACTGCTGTTATTATCGGAATATCTTAACAAATATCAACAATGAAATCTCTCAAATTACAACTTTTATACATTATATGCCGTTAAAATCCAATTGAATATGCTATAAGTGTTTTGATAAAGCCTTAACAAACCTTAGTTACAAAACCAAACGGAACCCACACTAATCCCATAAAGTTCATATCTACTCATATATATATTATACCCGTACAGTGAAGCAATCTTGCAGTATACTAAACTAAGAAAATTTGCATCTTCGGAAGCAATGAATCTTTTGGGTATTACGGTCCCAGGAAATTTGAGTTTCAATTTACGGTCATAATTGATCCTCAGAGCATCCTTGAGTGTTTCACCCATAGGATTCTCCCATGTCGGAAGGTCTAAACTGGCTTGAATGATCTCCATAAGCTCTGTACTATAAAAACCATGCCTATTTGTCACCCACTGCTTGGAAAATCCGGATTTATAATGTTTTTTAGCATGCCCCTCAACTTTTGAGTTGTTACGTGAACAGAAATTGCTTGTTTAGAGTTGTTAAGCTTAATGCATGGGGATTCTGGAGTCGATATGTATATAGCGATTGTGCCGGACGCACTGGATGGATGACGCTCTTGTTGCAACTAAGGATAAATATCACGTTACTGTATTTATCCATGTACAGCCATGAAGTCATTTTTTTGGTTGACTATGATCATGCATGAAGAGCGATTATTTGAGTAGCTGCTTTTACAAGTGAGGTGGTTTTGTTTCTTGAGGAAGGTTGGTGAAGACAAAAACAACCGCAGTAAAAGTGCTGCAGTTGTCAGTGATCTGATGTTGAAATGAGTTTGAAGAAATCAGGATTTTTCAAGGAGGATTTTTACAATGCGCTGCGCAGCATTTCCGTCCCATAGCGGAGGAATCTGTGGTTTTCTCCAATTCCCACTGGTCGCATTACGATATGCAGCGATAATTTTCTCTGGATCAGTACCGACAATCTGATTCGAGCCGATCTCTGCTGTGACCGGCCTCTCAGTATTTTCCCGCAGTGTGATACATGGAACTTTGAGCACCGTTGTCTCTTCTTGGATACCTCCCGAGTCTGTCAAAACAACCTTAGCACATGAGTTCAACTTCAGAAAGTCCAGATATCCAATTGGATCCATAAGATGTATATTTCGCAGTGAATCCATACGATCCTGCAAATCCAAAGCGTTCAGATTTTTGCGTGTTCTGGGGTGAATTGGAAACAGAATAGTCATTTCATTCTGAATGACCTCTAATGCATCAAGGATTCGTGAGAAGGCCTTTGGATTATCCACATTTGAAGGTCTATGCATAGTAAGCATAGCAAAAGCATCACCATCAAGATAGCCTTGTTTTCTCAGTCGGTCAATAATTGTTGACTTTTTAGCTTTCTCAAGATTGCTGAGAAGTGTATCAATCATAACATGGCCAACCAAGTGGATCTTTTCTTTTGGCATACCTTCTTTAACTAAATTGTCAACTCCACTTTGCTCGGTGCAGAAAAGAAAGTCGCTTATGGAATCGGTCAAAACACGATTGATTTCCTCCGGCATTTTCCTGTCGCCACTGCGCAGTCCCGATTCGACATGTACAAGTTTGGCTCCTGATTTTACGGCCACAAGGCCGCAGGCAATTGTACTGTTCACATCGCCGACCACCACAACCACATCTGGCTTATGCTCTATGAGAACCGGCTCAAACCTCTTCATGATTTCGGCGGTCTGTACGGCATGGCTGCCGGAGCCTACTTCCAGATTGATATCAGGCTCAGGAATCCCCAATTCTTTGAAGAAGAGGTTACTCATTATTTCATCGTAGTGCTGACCTGTGTGGACAAGGATTGCATGGATGTTACTATGCCGGCCGTATTCCGCCATCAACGGCGCTATTTTCATGAAATTTGGTCTGGCACCAACTACATTTAGTATCTTCATAAATGTTCTCTCGATGAGAAAAATAGACAGATATGTAAAAGTTATTAAATTTTGACTAATAGACTCTTGAGCTTTACATAGCTTCTCATTCTTGTCATCGGTCGCTTGGATATCTGGTATTGGGTTCTCATGTTATCTTTTGCAACTTCGAGGCTAACGCTACACTCAAGCAAAGTATGCCGATTATCACTGACAGGTGATCCGGAGTCAGGGTTATGGCCCGTTTCTTTGGAGTATCCCTGTGATCTCCGACTGCTCGTTCGGAGTGAATACATTATCGCCAATTTTTTGGTCGATCTCCCATGCTTTTTCCATGTGCAGTTTTGCCTGTTTGAGGTCATTGAGTTTTACGCAAATCCGGCCCAACTGCAGAAGCTTCTTTGCCAGCTGAGGACTATCGGGTGGTGATGCTGAGACAAGTTTTTCAAAGTCGTTCTTTGCGTCGACAAGGCGGCCAGGCAGGTTCGATAGAATAGTACCCCTTGTATCAAGAACATTCTTATCATCGGGTGCAATACGTAAAGCTTTATTCGCCAGTTCAAGTGCATCAGTATAGCGTTTATAATGCTCTTGTAGAATCCATGCAAGGTCGTTGAGAATTTGTATATCATTGGGGTACTCCAAAAGCAGTTCCTGGTAAATCTTCTCTGCACGTTCGGCGTTCCCTGTCTGATAGAAACTAAAAGCCATACCAAGGCGCGCATCTTTCGATGACGGCGATAGTGTAACAGCGTGCTCAAATAGCCTTAATCCCTCCTTTTTGAGTATCATCGAATTCAATGAAGTTAAGATAGTCGCGGCATTCACAAGAGTTATTGGATTCTGCTCTTTGGCTGAAAGATATGCAGAACTGATTCCAGTAAGTTCCTCGAATCGGTTCTGAGCTACCAGCCATAAAAATCGGGCATGGATAACAGTCAGACTATTCGGGGCTATCTTTTCCGCCTGGTCAATCTTATTTTTCGCCTGACTCATGTCACCACTGATACGATATAGATCGGCAAGTGTTACAATTGCGTCTACACTGCTGCTTCCTTCCTTTGTTTGACAATAGGCCTCTAACTCCGGAATTGCACTCAGAGGCAGATCCATAGCAATCAAAACGTGAGCCCATGAAATCAACAGCTTTTCGTCTTTTGAATCGCGACCGATTGCAGATTCGAGCAGCATCCTGGCATCATGAAGAAGGCCGCGATCTTTGCTATTCAGCGCTGCTGTCACAAGCACATCTCTGGCTTCAATATTGTTAGGGTCTTTTTGAAGAACCAGATTGGCTAATCGCCCCGCCATTTGTGTGTTCTTAAGTGCAAGCTCTACCTTGCCTCTGGCCGACAGCAATGGCACGCTGTCCGGGTTGGAGCCAATAGCTCGAATCAAAGCATCCCGGGCGTTTTCGTAATGCTTTTCCTGCATTGCAATACCAATCAGCATAAGATGTGCATCAACTGCAGTCGGTTCAAGCTTGACAACATTTTCCAATATTTTTCTGGCCGCCTCTCGTGACTGTGGCGTTGAGTCCTCCAATAAATGCAGTACTTGAAACTTCATCAATTCGGGATCCTGCGGCATTTGTTCTTCAAGTTCTGCGAGAATTTCAAGCGCCTTCTGTCGGTCCTGCACAGACCCAGGCAGAAATAATGTCTTCATCAACCTTCGTTTCAATCCCAAATCTTCAGGATGCGCATCCAAGCCTTCTTCAAGTGTTTCTACGGCTTTATCGAGTTTCTCATTCCTTCCGTAAAAATTACTTAATAGTTCATAACC
>JAVVFI010000253.1:0-8333 GCA_032250555.1 Sedimentisphaerales bacterium | reverse complement strand
TAAAAACAATCATCCAAACCGCCCACAAAAAAGGCCGAATCGTCAGATTCTGGGCTACTCCCGACAACCCCTCGCCCGAACGACAAAACCTCTGGTGCATACTTCTGGAAAACGGCGTTGACCTCCTGAATACCGATGACCTCCCAGGCCTACAAAAATTCCTGCTCGAATATGCACTCAAATAGATGTTCGTTCTTATCAATCGAACATCTGTGCCGACATGCATAAGGGATCCGAAAAACTTTTTTTACTTTTACTTTTTCTACCATAAAATCTCGAAACTTTTTGGAATCTGTTGGCATGTTGGCACAGCAATTAATAACGTTATAAGAAATTTTAATAAAATTCGGCTTGGATATTTCCATAGAAGCCTTATTATCAAATCTCAAAAGCCATCATTGACTTAATCTTAAAATTTGTCTATCCTGTTGTGCTGGTTTCTCTGCGCGCGCGGAGATTCGGACAGATTTTTATGAAAGAAAGAATTTGCAATGCTCAAAAGGACACACAATTGCGGCCAGCTTCGCATTGAAGACGCCGGAAAGAAGGTTATTTTAGCCGGCTGGGTACATTCCTATCGCGACCACGGAAATCTGGTATTCATCGACCTGAGGGACAGGGAAGGCCTGACCCAGTTGGTTTTTAATCCCGACACTCAGCCCAAGGCTCACGCCCTGGCAAGAACTGCCCGTTGTGAATGGGTTATAGCGATTGATGGCCTCGTCCAGCCCAGAAGCGAGGGAATGGAAAATCCCAAACTGCCCACAGGCCGGATTGAAGTCGCTGTTCAGCAGCTTGACATCCTCAATGTCTCTAAGACGCCGCCGTTCGAAATAGACAGCGCCGCAAAGACTAACGAGGAGATTCGCCTCATCAGCAGATACATCGACCTGCGCCGCCCGCAAATGCGCAAGAAACTCCAAACCCGCCATCGCGTCACAATGGCCGTCCGCGAATTTTACGACAAGCAGGGTTTCTGGGAAATTGAAACACCGATGCTCGCAAAGAGCACACCCGAAGGCGCAAGGGATTTCCTCGTGCCCAGCAGGCTCAATCCGAATTGTTTCTACGCTCTGCCCCAGTCGCCCCAATTATTCAAGCAGATTCTAATGGTCAGCAGCATTGACAAATATTTCCAGATAGTCCGCTGCTTCCGCGATGAAGACCCCCGCGCCGACAGGCAGGCCGAATTCACACAAATCGATGTCGAGATGAGTTTCGTCGATAGCGATGATGTTATCGATGTCCACTCGAACCTCGTCGCCCATATCTGGAAGCAGATACTGGATTACGATGTGCCTATACCGATCCCCCGAATGTCGTATAAACAGGCGATGGACGACTACGGCTCCGACAGACCCGACCTGCGTTTCGATATGAAGCTCAAAGACATTTCCGACTTAGCAAAACAAAGCTCCTTCAAAGTTTTCACCTCGGTGGTTGAAAAAGGCGGCATAGTAAAAGGACTTTGCGCACCCGGCGGAGAAAAATATTCCAGAAGCGATATCGAAAAAAACCTGACTGCCTTCGTTGCCGACTACGGCGCAAAAGGACTGGCCTGGGCGAAAGTTAAATCGGAAGATGGCAAACTCTCGTTGCTCGGCGGCTCTGCGAAGTTCTTCAGCCCCGAAGCTCAGCAGCAGCTTATCGAGCTATTCAGTGCAAAAGAAGGCGATTTACTCTTATTTGTCGCCGATACCGAAACCGCCGCCAACAAGGCCCTCGGCCCCCTGCGATGTAAACTTGCCCGCGACCTGAAACTTTACGACTCGGCGAGCTTTGAGTTCGTATGGGTAGTGGACTTTCCCCTGTTCGAGTGGAACGAAGAACAGAAACGCTACGACTCACTGCACCATCCCTTCACGTCTCCCACTGAAGAGGACCTGGGCAAGCTTGAGACCGACCCGGCCAATATATGTTCGCAAGCTTATGACATCGTTGTCAACGGCTCAGAAATCGGCGGCGGAAGTGTTCGTATCCACAATCCCGATACTCAGCAGAAAGTCTTCGACCTGCTGAATATTTCAAGAGAGCAGTCGCAGCAGCAGTTCGGCTTCTTTTTGAAGGCCCTGGATTACGGAGCACCTCCGCACGGCGGCATTGCATTCGGGCTCGACAGGCTCGTTATGCTCCTGACTGGTACCGAAAATATCAGAGACGTTATCGCTTTTCCGAAGACCCAGCGGGGCCAGTGCCTGTTAACCGATGCTCCCGCCGAAGTGGACCAGAAACAGCTTGACGAGCTGAACCTGCGCACACAGAGGCATTCACACAAAACCGGGCAACAAAATGATGAGTAGCTCTGCCGGCTGCGTCGGAATCTTAGATTAGAATCACTGAAAAAGTAAAAAAAATATATTGACCATTGCGGTGGTTTTGTGGAAAAAATATTCATGGAGAGGAATATATCTTCAAAATAAAGTTTCGTTCGGAATTTAATTGTTTTTAGGTTATTGTTTTACAGCGTATTATTCGCTGTTTGAATGTTTTTGTTTTCGGCGTACTGTAAAATTGAAATCGATATTTTTTTAAAGGGCAGCGTTATGTTTGCTTCTTTACAAAACTGGGAAAGACTTGCACTGCTGTTTAGTGCGGCGGGACTCGTCGGATTCGCAGGGCATTTATTGCTGTATAGAATCCTGCTCAAAATCTCAAAAAGCACCAAAAGCCACCTCGATAACAACTTTATAAAATTTTGCTACAGACCTTTACAGTGGATAATCATTCTTGTCATCGTTCGGCTCTTGTCTAAACTGACCGCGTTCCAGACGCAGGTGCCTGATTTGCTCAGCCATGTTATGAGCTTGCTGTTTATCGGTTTGGTCTCATGGTTGTTAATCAGGTCGGTTTACGTTTTGGAAGGTTATATCCTCAGACGTTTTGATGTTGACGTGAAAGATAATCTAAGGGCCAGGAAAATACATACACAGTTCCGCGTGTTAAAGCGAATAGTAATTGCGGTTGTCGCTATTTTGGCGTTCGGTTCATGCCTGATGACTTTCGAAAAGGTTCAGCAGTTAGGTACTACGATTTTGGCCTCGGCCGGTATTATCGGCATCGTTGTTGGTATGGCCGCTCAGAAAACTATTGCCACCTTTATAGCCGGCCTCCAGATTGCCGTTACACAGCCTATCCGTGTTGATGATGTTGTCATCGTCGAAAATGAATGGGGACGAATCGAAGAGATAACTTTAACATATGTGGTGGTCAGAATTTGGGATTTAAGACGTCTCATTGTACCCATAACTTTTTTCATTGAAAAACCATTTCAGAACTGGACTCGTGTTACCGCGGACATTTTAGGAACCGTGTTCATTTATGTTGACTATACCGTACCTATCGAATCCATAAGAACCGAGCTTCGTCGTATCCTCGAAGAGTCGGAATTGTGGGACACAAAGGTCTGCGTCCTGCAGGTAACGAACACATCCGAGCGTACCGTTGAATTGAGGGCACTTATGAGTGCCGTCGATGCCTCGACTGCCTGGTCTCTTCGCTGCCACGTCAGAGAAAAGCTTATTGATTTCGTTCAGAAAAATTATCCCGAGGCTTTACCAAAGCTCAGAACCGAATTAAACCGGCAAAAGGTTGAAAAATGAAAACAGCCAATGCTTTCCGGAAGCGAATTTTAATCGTCCGGGTTTATATAAAACACGTCTGGCAGAAGCTTTTGAGGCTTTTGCGCCTATCACCGATCTCACTGGCGAAAAAGTGCAGAATCACCTTCGGCGCCGCTGTGATATTTATTCTGACAATTGCTCTTTTGCTTCCCTATATCTGGATGGGCCAGCTAATCAAAAAAGATCTCCTCGATACCGGCAGGGCAAGGTCGCAGACACTCCTCGACCGGCACTTCCAACTGCAAAACATCGGCCAAACCACACTTCCCCTAAACAGCCTTGGTCTTCTCGCCGATGTGAACGACCCCGACATACGCTGGATTCGCTTCACTTCAGCACCTGCCCAGCCCGAAGGTGATGAAAATAAAGCTGCTTCTATTGAGTTGACCGAGAAAATCAGCCAAACGATTGAATCTCTGAAAAAAAATCCTACCCAGAACGATAAAATACTCTTAAACAAAGAAACCGGTACCCTTCGCGCTAATTATGTGAGGATTTTCAGAGCGACCGACAATTGCATAACCTGCCACAATCCCCAGGGCTCCGCCAGTACATTTTCTTTGAATGAACATATCGGGACGGTAATTATTACTCTCAGAGGTATCGGCAGCGAAATCAGCAAAACAATTCTTATGAACAGAATATGGGTCATTGTTGCCGGCCTGATCGGCGGCATCGGCGCCATTGTCATTTTCTACTGGATAACTCAGCGTGTCATCCTCAGGCCAATCCGACAGCTAAGGGCAATTGCGAACAATGTCACCGAGGGAAATCTCGATATCAGAAGTGCTATTAAAACCGGCGACGAATATGAGAAGCTGGCAAACGCCTTCAACAACATGCTCGACGGCCTGCAGGCCGCACAGGAAAAACTCCGGCAGGCAAACAAACAGCTCGATGCTAAAATTGCCGAGCTTTCCGAAAGAAATATAGAGCTCTTCAAAGCCAACAAGGTAAAAGGAGAATTCCTGGCAAATATTTCCCACGAGTTCAGAACGCCGTTGAATGCTATCCTTGGCTTCGCTCAGGTTCTACGGGAAAAACCGTCCACCGCCGGCGGATTAAAAAAAGATAAGGCGCAAAAGTATGCCGAAAATATTATTTCCAGCGGCAACAGCCTTCTGAATATGATTAACGACCTGCTCGACCTGGCGAAAACGCAGGCCGGAAAAATGGAGCTGCACATTGAAAAAACCTCCGTCCAGCAGTTAAGCCGGGAGCTGATTTCATCTTTCTCCCTGATGACCGAGAAAAAGAAAATAAAAATCAAAATGCAAGTTGATTCCGATATACCGCTTATTTTGACGGATACCGGAAAGGTCCGCCAGATACTCTATAACTTCTTAAGTAATGCCGTGAAGTTTACACAACAGCGGGGCACAATTGAAATCCGCGCAGGTGCCCCGTTAAACGAACCGCCCTACGTCGCAAAGTGGGAAACTGAAGAGCTGGCCGTTGAAAGAATGGTTCGCATTGCCGTCAGCGATACCGGCTGCGGAATCGCGGAATCTGACAGAGTAAAGATTTTTGAAAAATTTAGACAGGTTGACGGCTCCATAACACGCGAATCGACCGGTACTGGTCTGGGTCTTACCATCAGCACCGAATTGGCAGCTATGCTTGCCGGCAGCGTTGGCCTTCAGAGCGAGCTTGATAAAGGCTCAACATTCTGGCTCGATATCCCTATTACACTTACAAAAGAAACAAATGTGTAATAATAAACTTAGAAAGGGGAAAATTATGCGTCTGAAATCTTCGTTCTTATTTATTCTTGTATTTGTATATGCCTGCTCTGTTACCGGGCTTCCGCTCAGTGAAAGCCATGCGTCATCTTCCGGTACTCACCCGTTTTCCATTCACGATATGCTCGCAATGGACCGCCTCTCCGACCCGCAGGTTTCGCCGGATGGAAATTTGATTGTCTTTACATTAAGAACAACCGATCTCGAAGCTGACAAGGGGCGGACCGACCTCTGGCTGATTGGCGCAGGCGGAACTAACCTTCGCCGTTTAACGTCTCATCCCGATGGCGACTTTAATCCACGCTGGGCCTCCGACGGAAAATCCGTCTTGTTTATTTCCACACGCTCGGAGTCTGCGCAGGTTTGGCGTATTCGCGTTGACGGCGGAGAAGCCCGGCAGGTTACGGACCTGCCCCTTGATGTCGGAAATCTGCTCGTCTCGCCCGATGGAAAGCGCATCGCCTTTACTATGGAAGTTTTCCCCGACTGCAAAACGATAGCCGACACAAAAGACAGGCTCGATGAAATCGAGAAAAGAAAAACAACCGGACGAATTTACGAGCGGATTTTTGTCCGCCACTGGGACACTTGGAAAGACGGCCGCCGCTCACACCTGTTCGTCATGCCCATTGCCGGCGGCGATCCGGTTGACCTGATGTGGGGTATGGATGCCGATACTCCTTCAAAACCATTCGGCGGCCCCGAAGAAATCACTTTCACTCCCGACGGCAAAGGAGTTGTCTTCTCCGCTCGAGATGCCGGCCGCTCCGAACCCTGGTCAACCGACTTCAATCTTTACTCGGTACCCGTTGATGGTTCCACACCATTGAAATGTTTGACTAAGGACAACAAGGCCTGGGATACAAATCCGGTGTTCTCTCCCGACGGCAAAACCCTCGCTTACCTGGCTATGACTAAGCCGGGCTATGAGTCCGACCGTTTTCGAATCGTCCTTCGCAATTGGCCTGATGGCGAAAAACGTGTCCTCACCGAAAACTGGGATCGCAGCCCTTCCTCGTTCTGCTTCTCTGCCGACGGCAAAACAATCTTCGCAACTGCAGCCAACGTTGGCCAAAACTCTCTGTTCGCCGTCAATGTAAAAACCGGCGCCGTTCGCACCATTGTCAAAGAAGGCCGCATTGGCTCACCCGCCATAGCTTCCGGCAGAATTATTTACGGAATGAGCAACCTGCGCAGCCCAGTGGAGTTGTATTCGGTTGAACCTGATGGCGGTAATATCCGAAAAATCACCAGCATCAACGACGAAAAAATCGCCGCCGCCCGCATGGGCGACTATGAGCAGTTTACTTTCGCCGGATGGAAAGATCAGATGATCTATTGCTATGTCGTCAAACCCGTCGATTTCAATCCTGCGAAAAAATACCCCGTGGCCTTTCTCATTCACGGAGGCCCGCAGGGCTCCTTCGGCAACAGCTTCCATTATCGCTGGAATCCACAGGCCTACACCGGTGCCGGCTACGCTGCCGTCATGGTCGATTTCCACGGCTCCACCGGATACGGACAGGCCTTCACCGATTCAATCCGGGGAGACTGGGGCGGAAAACCTCTCGAAGACCTGCAAAAAGGTCTCGCCGCCGCATTAAAACGCTACCCCTGGATGGACTCCGACAGAGTCGGCGCCCTCGGAGCCTCTTTCGGCGGCTATATGATTAACTGGATTTCCGGCAATTGGCCGGACCGTTTCCGATGTATGGTAAATCACGATGGCAATATTGACGAACGAATGGCCTATTACGACACTGAAGAGCTCTGGTTCCCCGAGTGGGACCACATGGGCACGCCCTGGGATAATCCCGCCGGCTATGAAAAGCACAACCCCGTAAACTTCGTAAAAAACTGGAAAACTCCCATGCTCGTAATACACGGCGCACACGACTATCGAGTGGCCGACACGCAGGGACTCGGCACCTTCAATGCACTGCAGCGCCTGGGCATTCCCAGCAAGCTGCTCTACTTCCCCGATGAAAGCCACTGGGTCTTAAAGCCGAACAATTCCATCCTCTGGCACGAAACGGTAATAGGCTGGCTCGACCGATGGCTGAAAAATCCTGATTAACTCCTAATTCCATAAATCACATAAATCAGCATTGATTATTTCCTGAACCTGTGCTATCCTGCGCTGCTGATAAATAAAGTCAATTGTCAACCTTGGATAAAATCATGACTAAAAAATATGTAAGAGCTATTTTTCCGGGCTCGTTCGACCCGATAACGAACGGGCATCTGGACGTTATCGAACGCGGCATGAAGCTCTTTGACGAGCTTATCATTGCGGTCGGAAGAAGTCCGATTAAAAATCAGCTCTTTACACCTGAAGAGCGGGTCGAAATGATTGCTGAGCTGATCCGTGAAAAAAAATTGACCGGCATTTCAGTGGAAAGTTTCGAAGGCCTTACAGTCGAATATGCTTCAGGTAAAAAGGCCGACGTAATCCTCCGCGGCCTCAGAAGCCTCACCGACGTCCAGTATGAATTCCAGCTTGCTATGACAAACCGGGCTGTTACTGGTATTGAAACCGTCTTTATTATGACCAGCGAGCAGTACGGATTCACAAGCTCCACCTTGATTCGAGAGGTCGCCTCTTTAGGTGGTGATTTATCAAATTTAATTCCGAATAATGTTTACGAGCGAATAAAAAAACACCTTAAAGAATAATCACAATACTTGTACAACATGAAGATAGAGGCTTGGGTATCGAAAAATGTTTACTATCAGTGTTGAAACACACTTTTGGGCATCGCATCAACTTCTTTTGCCGGATGGATCAAAAGAACCCGTCCACTATCATAACTGGCTGGTTACCGCAGAAGTAGGCTCCGACACCCTCAACGAGATGGCTGTTGTGATGGACTTTCACGAGCTTAAACGGATGCTCGATAATATCGCCGCTGACTTTAGTAATAAGGCACTGAACGAAACCGGCAGCTTTCAGCAGAACAATCCTTCTGCC
>JAVVFI010000252.1:0-8361 GCA_032250555.1 Sedimentisphaerales bacterium | reverse complement strand
TTCCGAAAAACGCAATCTAAGAGAGATTGTTTTCAAGGCATATATAAATCGCGGAAATAACAACGACGAATTCGATAATAAGAAACTGATATCCAGGATTGCCTCGCTCAGGGTAAGCAGGGCGAATCTGTTGGGTTATAAAACCCACGCTGATTTTGTTCTTGAAAGAAATATGGCAAAGAGTTCGGAGAACGTTTACAAATTTTTATACGACCTCTGGAAACCCGCTTTAAAAAGAGCAAAAATGGAAGTTGCCGATATGCAGGCAATCATCGACAGGGAAGGCCATAATTTCAAACTGCAGGCCTGGGACTGGTGGTATTATGCTGAAAAACTGAAAAAAGAAAAGTATGCCCTGGATGATGCCATGCTTCGCCCTTATTTCAAGATGGAA
The DNA here is from genome assembly GCA_032250555.1 of Sedimentisphaerales bacterium. GTDB lineage: Bacteria > Planctomycetota > Phycisphaerae > Sedimentisphaerales > Anaerobacaceae > NIOZ-UU13. Next base: position 7,967 of record JAVVFI010000252.1, on the reverse strand, counting down.
AATGTCCGCAGGGGTGCCTTTGATGTGGCCGGCAAACTCTACGGAATTAAATTTATTAAAAGGAATGATATCCAGGTTTATAATCCGGACGTTGAAGTATTCGAGGTCCTCGAAGCTGACCGAACACATCTGGGTATTTTCTATTCTGATTATTATCCGCGTGACGGTAAAAGAAGTGGCGCCTGGTCGAGCTCGTTCAGAAGCCAGTCCAACATTGACGGCGATTTCATTACGCCATTGGTTTACAACGTTGGTAATTTTGCAAAACCAACTGCGGATAAACCTTCCTTAATGAGTATGGATGAAGTGGAAACACTGTTCCATGAATTAGGCCATGGATTGAACAGCCTGTTCGGAAATACGATATATAGCGGCTCAAGAAGAGTGCCGAGAGATTTCGTTGAACTTCCTTCACAAATTATGGAAAACTGGGCCAGGGATCCTGCCGTACTGAAAACTTACGCCTTTCATTACCAAACCGGCCAACCGATTCCGCAGGAACTGATCGATAAACTTGAAAACGCCAAGCTGTTTAATCAGGGCTTTGCGTTGGTTGAATATCTGGCCGCCTCTTTCCTGGATATGGATTGGCACGTGCTCACGGATACAACTGAAAAAGATGCCGCAAAATTTGAAAAAGAATCGATGGCTAAAATTGGTTTGATACCTGAAATTGAATCCCGCTATCAAAGTACGAATTTCGGCCATATATTTTCCGGCGGAAGCTATTCTTCCGGGTATTACAGTTATATTTGGGCCGCGGTTCTTGACGCTGATGCTTTCCAGGCGTTCAAGAAAACCGACCTGTTTAATAAGGAGCTGGCAGCCTCATTCAGAAAAAATGTCCTTTCAATGGGAAGCAACGACATGATGGCTCAATATATTAAATTCAGAGGACGTGAGCCAAAAGTTGATGCCTTACTCAAAAGGCGGGGACTGGATTGAAAACATCAGTTTTCTCCCGGGCTGGGCCCTTCCCCCGTATTCCCGAATAAAGGATAACCTTGGCCGTCTGATTCTTGTTGGTGTTGCAGCTTAGATAGTGTATAATCATATAACTATCTTGTAAGCTCCCGCAAAGGTGTATTTTACCATAGGTGTCGGAGGCGAAACATGGTTAAGCGAAATGGTTTCACACTCATTGAGCTTTTGGTTGTTATAGCTATCATTGCAATTCTTATGGCTATTTTGATGCCTGCTCTCCAACGCGCCAAAGAGCAGGGACAGCGTGCCTCATGTCTGAGCAATGTAAAGCAGTTGACTTTTGCATGGTTAATGTACGCCTATGAGAACGATGATAAAATCGTTAATGGAAGCACCTTCTTTTCACGACCGGGCGAGCCGGCATGGATCGGTGCCCGTTGGCAGGTTGAAGGCACCGAACAAGAACTCCGAGAACACCTGAAAGAGGGCATACTCTATGAGTTCTGCGAGGATGTCGATATTTACAAATGCCCTACGGGCATTCGCGGAGAAGTGCTGACTTACGCGATAGTTGATGCGATGAACGGCGCAACGAGCATACCGGGAACCACGGACTTGATGATTAAACGGTTAAACCATATCCGCAGACCCGGGGAGCGCTTCGTGTTCATTGACGAAGGTAAAATATCGCCCGACAGTTGGACCGTGTACTACGACCAGGAAAGCTGGTGGGATCGCCCGACGGTCCGGCATGGGGACGGGACTAATTTCTCATTTGCCGACGGACACAGCGATTACTGGAAATGGAAAGACCCGCGCACAGTGAAGCTTGCCCAGGCAGCAGCTTCTCAGACAGTCGATAGCGCTCAGCCTGGGAATGTGGATTTGCACGCGGTCCAGAAAGCGGCATGGGGTAGCCTCGGCTACGAACCAGCCAATTAACTAATCTCTAATTCGCAAAATTTCTCATTACCAGGCGAACAACGGATAGCCGTTTGAGTTACTGAATCATTTGACATAATGAAAATACTCACCCCAGCTCATCAGAACAACAGGAATCTTGTTCTCTCCGAGATTGCTGAGTGTACGCACAACGCCCTGTCGTCCATCTACGATATGCCGGATTTCATTTTCGTGTCCCGGGATAATAAGTTTGGGATCAATCGCTGATATTTTACGGCCCATACCGCCATCCCGACAGTTGATAAACAGGATGTCCACATCATGCTTCTTCCCGATTCCCTTCATCCATTTGTCATAATCACTACCACGGCTCTGGTCCCCCATATGCATGAGACTCACTCCGTCTGCCGCCGTTAAGTACACCGCATTGGGCAGCGTTGCTCCCTGACTGCCCGGAAACGCAATAAATGATACACCGTCAACATTGCCTTTATAGGTGCCGGATACGCGCACCAGTGACTTCTCAATATCCGAGTTTGGCCAGAGTACATCTGGGACTACCACTTTTTTCCCGAGGGCCGCCATTTCATGCGCGAATGCAACATCTGCGTGGTCAGGATGGTCGTGGCTGATAAATGCCGTATCGACCTCTCTGGCGATACTCCGCAACTGTGGTTTCGTCATAGTAACTTTGCGATACCCGTGACAAACATCGAAAGCAAACGAATGGTTTGGTGTTTTTACGACAAAAGTAAAATTGTAGAACTTCCAGATTCTGGCGCCTTTGTCGGGGTGTCCGGTGGATTGCAGATGTGCCAATCCGACTTGCATCCGCTTCTGAAAATAATCGGCTATGACATCCAGCACAGGTGCTTCGCCGAGGTGAATTGGGTCATCCATCGCTGCAAGTGCCTGAATGCGGATGTAAGGAGGATCAACTTCCGGCCCATGCATTCGCAACGTTTTATCCACCCATTTCAGTGTTTCGGCGGCCCAGCGGTTACGCAGCTCAATGATATGCGATGGTATTGCCGGATACCGGATAAAGGGATCGAGCAATCCATCTTCCAGTGTTTCCTGGCCGTACCTATTCTGAGCAAGGGAAAGGATTGGCATGCATAAAATAATTGTTAGTATGAGATACTGCCCATTACGGTTCGTCATGATATAGTCTCTCTTTCTTGATCTCTAATTGCACTGCGTTTCAGTAACCTCTTCTCCTCCGATGTATTTGTAAAAGATTTCAATTCATCATATTGTCGGATGGGTGATATATTATTTCGTTTTCGAAAAGCGAAATTCGAGTTGATCTCTCTTAGTATCATTTTTAGTTTTCAAGCGAATTCGATAAAGATAATCACCCCATACTTGCCTCAGCTTTGAATCCTTTAACTGGATGGATTCAATCTCTGAAGAGAGTTTGGATGAATCATATTCCAAAAGCATCTGAACTTCTTTTTCTCGATCATTCAAAAGCAGTTTACCTTCTCCTGCATTAATGACTTTACCTGCAATAATAAAATTCTCGATAATGTATTCAGAAGGCTCTTTTAATGTATATGAATCGACGATAACCACATCTTTACCGCGGTCCAAACGAACGATTCGGTTCCATGCTTCCGCATCGGCTTCTTCGGGATATGCCTTGGCGATATCCATTTCTATATACGCTATTGAATCGTTTTTATGATAAGACACATTTTTAGCGGCAAATTGTCTTCCCGCTTTCTGGTCAACACCGTTAATAGTAGGTAGATTGTGAAAGCCCGATTGAAACGCCCAGATTTCATAGCGGCGGCTGCTGAAGGTTTGGCGCCGATATGTGGGCCTTCCAATATCGATGACAAGCGGTTTCCCATCTGTGAAAATAACAAAACTTCCAACGTCGTTATGATTGTGGCTTTGAGCGTTATGCCCGCCCCATGCTGCCAGGAATAAACCTTTAGCACTTCCTTCACGATCGCGCGCCGCCATCATCTGCATGTTGGGATGCCCCAGCCACATATCCCGAAGCATTGGCTGCGAAGGTGGATTATATTCAACCAGCTCTTGGCCGTTGAATAGTAAATTCAGAAACCGGTTCAAATCGGAATTTCTTTTTACACTCTCAAGTACTGTATCTTCTTTGATCCCGTATGCACCCAGTGCTTTAAGATGTTCGTCACCGATTCGTTTTCCAAAACGATAGACTAATTCGTTGGGGATATTTATCCGGGCGTCACAATCCCCCAGGCAGATAAAGTAATTATCCACAATATGCGCACGACAGATAAACCGGGCGATCTCTTGTATCAACGGATGCCGGTAGTAATCGAACTGATTGTTGGTTGCGCTGTATAAATGCTCAAAAGCATCGAACAAACTCGCCCCGGCACGCCCCCAGTAACTTGGCCCCTCATCGCAACTGCCGTCTTGCGGATAATAGGTCAAAAAATTATCTAAACAATCCAAAACCTTGTGAACCATCTGCGATCTGCGTATTTCATCTTTTTCAGTCAGAAGCACGGAAAGCATAACATTTGAGCAGATCCATGGATTCCAATTGTTGGGATAATCTTTATTTCTTCTGTCGGCATAACCCATCCAGCCGAATCTTTTGCTTAAGAAAGGCGACAAAATCCGCCGCTCAATTTCCTTGTCGATCCGCTCACTTATCAATCCGGATACGGTATCAAGCTGCTCACCAAGTAAATAATTAGTCAACACAAGCGAATTGGATGTCTGTGCGGAAAAAAGGGCAACCACCTGATCATCAGCATCAGGCAAATCAGTACCCGCTTCTTGCGGATGAATATGTGCCGGCCACGTCCATGAAGTTTCTTCACATATCGCCCAGATTAAATCGGTAATAGGATCAAGAAACCGGCCTTTGTTTTCGATACATTCGGCCGCCACCAATACATGAAGCCGCTCCCGCCGCTCATACCAAATATCCTGGTACTTGCTGCGGTTGCCGTTACGTTTATACTGTAAATACACTGAAGCCGGAAGTACAGGCACTTCGAGCTTGGCAGCTTCTTCTGCTTTTTGAATGATGACGTGTTGAATCACCTGCGGTATTCGTTCCCAGGCTTCTCGATCAGAAGCTTTCGGGAACGGATGCCAATCATCTGCAGGGACTAAGATTTTCTGCAGCTTTTCCGGCGGAAACGATTTGGCCAGCGAAATATCATTCGCTTGAGGAGCTGCATTTGAAACAGATATTAATAAGATAAAAAGAAATAACGTCAAGGCACATAAGCATCGTCGAAAACTAAACATGTCGTCCTCCTTTGATGATTTTGAAATATAGATGTTCAATTCATACTAATCAGATTTCTATGCTATATATAATGATTACTGAAAAATAGTCAATCCACTTAATAATAAACTACTATCGATATTCCCAACCAAATCTTTCACGTAAATCTGATTTTTGCAGTATGTTTCCAACAGCAGCCGTCCGGTTTATTCCCATGGAGAACGCGGTGTGCCGGCCTCTGACGCCAAAGGACGTTTGTTGAATGGCTTTACCTTACCTATATGCACATCGTATAGCACCTTGTGAGTCGCCTTAAGGGCCTCCACCATCTCGGGATAGGGACGGTTGGTCACGTCAACCAGGCCGATATTATAATTCTCGCCATCCATGCGTCCCAAGACAGGCTGGTCTTGCCACTGAAACCAATGGGCCCCGAGAAAGTAAGGCAGAGCTATGGCCTGTTCCACATAATAGCGATAACCCGCAGCTCGTTCGGATTGATTCTGCGTCTGAACCAGACCTGCACCAAGGCCGTTGGCAGGTACACCAAAATGGAACTCTCCTATTACTATCGGTCGCCCCGTCAGAGCGAAGAAGCGTTTGAGCTGTTGGGTAGGCTCGTATTCATAGACATTAATGCTGCATACATCAAACTTCTTTGCCAGACGACAGACAGCCTCCGGCGGACTACCTCCGAAGCGAATACCAAGATTCAGGTGATTACCGTCATATTTCTTAATCGCCGCGTTGAGCAGATCAAGATACTTCTCAAACATGGTATGGACAAAGTTCTCACGTCGCGGCTTTGTGTCACCCTGGGACAGATAAGTCCTGAGTTTGGCCTTGGTGGCTGTATCCGGCCCATTGAGGAACATATCAACGAGTTCACTCTCACGCCCGGGCCACGGAGGTTCATTACCGATAAAAGTGCCGATCAGCCAGGGATCGTCCTTGAGGCTTTCGCATTGACTTCGAGCTGACTCATCCAAACGATGGCCAAATTCCTCACCGTAAACATCCGGCATACCTAAATACGATGGCTCTGTGCGGGGACTGCGAAAGGTCGATACATAGGCTTTGCGGCGACCATCTTGGGATTCTCGAAAAGAGGACCAGTTACCTACAGTGTTGAGTCCCCATGCAGTCATCCGGCGCTCAGTTAAATTGGTATCGATTGAACCAGCGCGCCTGCTCCGGCCACGGATGCAGTTCGATCCAGTGGATAGAAAAAGATGCCCGTGTGGATCTACAAACCACCAGATACCGTCAATCTCTTCCACTCGGAAAAAACCGGTAGCCTTTGCCTTAGTGTTAAGATAGCCTCCGTATTCACAGGTGCTGAACGGGCTGCTGTCAGAAAATGTTTTAGCTTCTTCAGCCAGTTCATCAGCCAGTTGTTTGGCATTCTTGATTTTGCCGGGCCAGTTCACATGTGCCCATTGTCCGAATTCATCAAGTACCGGCTCCTTCTCCAGAAAATCCGAACCCTCGTCTTCGATTGTCAATCTTACCGAGCGGATTTCCAACTTTGGACTGTTGATTGGGTATTTCATTGTCACACCCAATGCCTGGACCTTATCGATCATTCCGAACGGCCCCCACAGAGACATCCACAACGCTTTGGTGCGGCGGTTGTTGGCCGAAGCCATATCATGACCGAATTGGTCCCTGCCTTTAAAATATCTCAGAGGAATAGAAGCCCGTAGCCACACATTCTGACCGAAAGGCTGAAGCATGACACGTCGCGGGCCGTCGGCTGTGTAAAGCCACAGGCCGAAACGTTGCGGTGTAGAGGTCCGCATTTCCAGTACCAGGTATTCATAGTCAGACCAGTCCGTAACCAGATCCCGGTCTAATTCCTGTAAAGACCACTTGTGCTCTGATACCCGATCTTGAAATGTCACGGATTTAGGTTCCATTGCACTTAGGGGACTGATCAAAAGCAATGGGACGGTCAAGGCAAAGAGGATTTGAAACGGTTGGCAACAGAACATTCTTATCGGTTTTATACTCATGCTATATTTCCTTAAATGTTACCCTTCGATGGCGGTATAGAATATACTTGATTCAACCACTATTATAGACTTCTAATACAATCCTGGCAAAGGCCTTCTCGTATTCCCGGAAATGAGCTGGCGTTCGAAAATCCTGGACGAGGTGCTTTACCGAACCGGATTGGCACCGTTTACTTAATCCGATTGAAGAATTCTGGCATTTTGCAGATAGCGAAAATGGGGCCGTTAACCGAGCACTTGCCGTGCGTAATTGCGGCTGATCTTCCAGCTCTCGCGTAACGGTCGCGTGATCTCGAATTTGTTCTCATGCGCCAACTCAATAACCGCAATCCCGCTAAACTTAACTTTGCGTAAGACTTTGCCAATTGCCGCATAGTCCATATCGCCCTCGCCGAGAGCCTCGCTCCAGCGGCCATCTTTGTACTGATCACGCAGATGCAGAAACACGATCTGCTTTCCGTAGTTTTGAATAAACCATACAGGATCGACACCGCCGCGCAGAAGCCAATTCAGATCAGGCCCTAATTTCACATCAGGAATCCGCTCCAGCGTTCCCTTAAGATCATGAAGATCATCTACAACTTCGTAAGTGTGGTTATGCAGATTAACTGTCACGTCGTGCTTCTTGGCAATGGTCATAATCTTACGCAGCATCTCGGCTTGAACATCAAGCTGCTGCGCCGTCTTCTTCTGAGGCGCTGCTCCAACCGAAACCCCGAATGTCTTTCCCTTGAGTTTTGCTAAGTGCCCAATCACAAGCTCCGCATCCTCCATGACCGCCTCTTGCTTATCTCGATTCCACATCGGCCCACCAAACGATGTACCGATCACAGGCAATTCATATTTCTGCGAAAGTTCCCCGATACGCTTAACCGTCTCGCGTT
>JAVVFI010000251.1:0-8382 GCA_032250555.1 Sedimentisphaerales bacterium | reverse complement strand
CTCTGGCCGCCTTTAGTGACTGTGGTGTTGAATCCTCCAAAATGTGCAGGGCTTGAAACTTCATCAATTCGGGATCCTGTGGCAGTTGTTCTTCAAGTTCTGTAAGGATTTCAAGTGCTCTCTGTTGGTCTTGTGCAGGGCTTTGCAAAAATAATGTCTTCATCAGTCTTCGCTTCAATATTAAATCTTCGGGATATGCATTCAAGCCCTCTTCAAGTGCTTCTACAGCTTTATCGAATCTCTCATTCCTGCCATAAAAGTTGCTTAGCAGTTCATAACCTCTTGCGCCTTGCCCGGCGAAGGTTGTAAGTTTTATGTAGTCCTGCTCGGCACGTTCAAATTCACCTTCATTAGCAAAGTATGCCCCTCGCATCATATAAGCTTCAAATACATCGTTATTCGCTACATAATCATTAAGGACTCGCTGGGCATATTCTGTTTGACCATCTGCTTTCAGTATTGACACTTTTGCTGCTGTCAGCACTAAAGTGCCCGGAGCTATCGCTTCGGCTTCATTAAGATATTCCAATGCCTGATCAACATTCCCTGTTTGCCAATAGATTAGCCGCGCCAGAAGGATTCTTGAGTTCGCGTCTCTGTTATCGGCTTTTACCCTGAGTTTCAACTCTTCGGTTGCTCGGGTAAATTCCCCTGCTCTAATGGACAATATGGGTTGACGTGCACTGGCAAATCTAGAGTTCATTTCACTCTGCTGAAGAACCTTCTCCGCATCCGAAAAGCGACTTTGTTTTTCAAGGAGGGTAACCAATTTGTCTGCGATATCAATAGCTGAAGGATTTCTAACGAGTGCCTGGCGATAAGTGTCTTCGAGATGTTTGAAATCCTGAAGTTGTTCATACATTGTTCCCAGGAGCAGTGGAGGGAATGACCATTGAGGATCTAAATCAATGCAGTATTGGAGGTAGTTGGCAATCTCCACTTGTTTCGAACGCCATTGATCAGATTTCAGCCATACTTCCGCCTGACACAAACGCCACATAAGTCCAGTTTCGCCCTCGGCCTTCTTTAATTCGTCTATTAGGTCTTGAGCTTTCGCCTGATCCTTCTGGATTTCGGGAATACCCAAGAGTAAAGTGCGGGCACGTATTTCCCGTTTATCCTGCGCGGCAACTTCACTTAAAATGCTTATCCCTAAGGCACGGTCCCCCTGGTTACCCTGTGTTAATTCCAACAATGCACGGTTTATCGATATAGATCGCTTCTCCCTTTTGCCGACTACTTCTTTCTGTGCCTGTTTAAGGCAACTACGGGCTGCGCCAGAGTCTTTATTAGCAACATAAAGACCTGACAGATAAAGCCATGGCTCAGCAACCTCAGAATGTTGTTCACATGCCGCCTGGCCAATACTGATAGCATCAGTCATACGTTTAGCTCTGCTATAGAACCTGACAAGTTGTATCTCTGCTGCGAGCGTTTCTTCACACTCTTCGATGGCCAGCTTCAGTTCTTCTTCAGCTTCTTCCGGTCTATCAAGGTATTCGGCAATGATTGCCTGTAATATGCGGATATCAACGCGATTTGGATGCGCTTTACGTAGCTCAGCCAATTCACCTGCCAAAGCCAGAAGTCTATCCTTGTTAATTTCAGACTGTTCCGCGACGATATTGATGCTCGCCTCAACGCGAAGCAACTGGACCACAATACTTGCGGGATCCATTGTTTCCGCCAGCCGCGCAGTCTCAAGTGCTTTGTTCCAGTCTTGCAACTTGATATACTCTTGTGTAAGCAGCAGTGTCATTCCTGGATTTCGACGAAGACGAAGATACTCAATCAGGGCGGTAACGGCCCGCCGAGGCTGGTCTGTTCGGCTAAAGGCCTCTGCCAGTAAACCCCATAAGTCGGGATTACTTGAGTCACCGCCAAGAACGGTTGATTGCAAGATATCGATGACAGCATACGAGTCGTTCTTGGCATTTGCTACAAGGGCACGTAAATAAGCCATCTCCTGCTTGGAGCCTGACTGTCCTTCATTTGTACGCAGGATTTTAATATACTCTTCCAGGCAATCGTTTGCATCTTGGGTCCTTTCTGCCTTATTAATATAAAGCCGAATGGCAAAGGGAAGAATTCCAACACGATAGCTTTTATCTTCAAGCTCTTTCAGCGTTTCATCAGCCCGAGATATACCTTCATCAATGTTTCTTCTCTGGATTGCCAGTTCCGCGGCTAATTGGAATCTTGCTACAGTCCATTCATTTAAGTCAAGAAAGTAATCCTGAATTATTTCCAGAGGGAGGTTTTCAGCAGCTTTTAGTTCGTAAGCGGCCCGATCCCACTGAGCGTGTGCCATCCATTCTCTTGCCAGGAACAAACGAAATCTGGGATTGTCTGTGCCCACAATATCGGCTTTGTCAAGGTCTTTTTGGGCACGCCTAAGCCTTTCTTTCTCGCTCATGTCTGGTGTGCCAGGCTCGTTCATGTCGGGGATGCCAGGCGTTTGGCGGTAAAACCATGCACGAAAGGCCAATGCTTCAATAGAATTCGGATCGTATTCTACGGCAGCATTGAGCTTTTCAAGGGCTTTTATCTCTTCATCGAAAGAATCACCTTCGAGGATAATCTGGCTCATCAATATACAAGCACGTATATATTCGGGATGTTTTTCCGGAAGAGCCTTGAAAATGTCTAAGGCTTTTGTAAGTTCCGTCCTGGCTTCATCCGTTTTGTTCAGCTCTATTAGTGCTTCACTCAACCAAAATAGTGCTTTTGGATCATTTGGGTCCTTCTGAATCCGTGAGCGGGCAATATAGGCGAGATCTTCATAATTGCCTGTAGCAGGATAGAGCATAGCAAGCTTTTCATATGCAATATCTTCTTGAGGGGCAAGTCGTAAGATATGACGATAGGCCGCGATTGCTCTTATTATAGTATTGCGTCTCATGGGTCGGATAGACAACGCTGCCTCGGCATACTTTTTGAGGATTTCGACATCATCGGGATTTCTGCTGAGATAATCCATGAAGTGGCTGTAAACAGCCGGCCAATCCTCTTTCTCATAAGCATCCAGCCCGGCCTGAAGAGCCATTTTCGAGATAAGACTTCTTCTGATTTGACGAGCGGTAAACAAAGAAGCCCCCAGTGCTATCGTGACAATTATCAGAATGATAAGCACTTTTACGTTTAGCTTCGCATATCTGTTCCAATTAAGCATGACACAACTCCTTTGGAATATCTCGGATTTATTGTTCGTTAACTTTAGCCAGTTTAACATGCGTGGAAACCACTTACAAGGCTAATATCTGAATTATGTTAATCGGTATGCAAAATGGCCACGGGTCGGCATGTAAATGGGATAAATCCTGATTATAGACGGAATCAATCCAAGCCTGGCATATGTAAGATATATCTCAAAGAAGCCTCTATTGCTGCTTAGAGAATATTTAAGAAAGAGGAGATTTTGGAAAAATGAACATTTTCTCGATGTAGGAAAAAACTACAACGAAGCCCCTTTTGCAGGGGGCTTCGTCTGCAGTTTTGTTATGCATCGCATGATTACCTGCTAATAGGCTTTCATACATGTTTACGCAATTTAATACCAGCTACACCCAAACCAAGCATGCCAAGAATCACAGCAGCGGGTACCGGAACAACCGAACTCTCAATATCAAACGAAGTAATCTGGCCATCTCCTGTGTGGGTAATCATGGCTATTTCGGTAAGCGAAAATAATTTATTGACAGGAACTGCAGCAACCTCAGTGCCCGAAAAAGCTCCCGGCCCATACGGGCCACTTGGCAACGAAACGACCGAAGCGCCTGTACCGAACTCATTATTGTCAGGATCCAGTATCTGATTAAACGATATAGTACCGTTCGTTGTCCCTCCAAATGATGAAGTCATCTGGCCGCCTGGCAGAGAAGTAAGATCAAAGTCCGTATCCGTAAGCATAATCGTCAACGACCCTGCACCACCACTTGTGACGTTGACGCTGTTGAGGTCTATCTTGGCTTCATTCGCCCCCCCCAACATGGGCTTGGAAATGCCGGTCGTGACGTTAACCGTCCAGACAGTACTCCCACCGAGGCTTCCATTGTAGGCAATAATCCCATCACCATCTCCGTCGGCGAGGCTCACAGTATTTCCCAATCCGCCGTCCAACGTCAAATACATAGCGGCATTTGCTTGCATTGCAAACAGACAAAGTACTAATGTAAATAATAGAAAACGTTTCATTGTTTATTTTTCCTTACATATCAATTAATTTTAACTTCTACGTTCGATTGAGTAAAATGCTCAATCCACGATGATTACTCCCACACCTCTAACAAAAGTAGGGAGGTAATCTTTACTTATGACATGCAAGGAGGTCCTCGGGAGGCAATTACGCTCGGTGTGAATTGAGATTTTCGCCAGAGGGACACAACTGTCCCTAAGCGATATCGCATTAAAGAATCCTCTGCCGTGCAGATCGGCTGGACAAAACAGTAAACCGGTGAAGAGCAGAGAGAATCTGGTGTAACAGCATAGCTGTGGCCGATTTGGAAAGGACCTCCATTGTGGTACCATTCCGGGACAAAACTAAAAGATAACTTTTTAACGAGGTGAGCAGAACTACACAAACCCAGACCTATCAGAGCAGACAGACATATATTCAGGCTGCCCGGCCCATTTGTAAAACTTTGCAGATGTTGTACTTCAGAGGTTTCTGATATCTCCGTATTTGCCTGGGTTAACAATCCGAAAGGCAATGAATTCAGATCTGCGAGGTTAGGGAAATTATATGAGTTAGAGAAATTCGAATGTGGGATTTCAACTATGTTGTAAGCAGAACGTGATTGTCTACGTCCAGCCTCCTGTTCAGTTACCGACACCATGTCGGCGTTAACAACAGCTGTAACGATCAATCCACAGATAACTGCTGAGATAATTCTCCTGCCGTTGACCATTAACACATCACTCCAACAATTGTTTAACCTAGTCTAAAATACCAGTATTTCTTCCAATTGTCAATAAAAATATTTCAAAAAACCCGATTTTTTTATGCCGATTTAAAGCTGAAAAGGTGTAACTGTAAACTCTTTTTTATTCAGGGTTTATGGCTTGTGCTGAATCGGGGGCAATTCATTTTATTAGAGTATTGTCATGATTGAGTTGATAATTCCCCATTATTTAAGTAGGCTTTCCCGTTTTTTGCAGCTAAATCAAGCTATGGTATTAACAAAACCAATTGCCCCAGTTCCAATAAATCCCAATACAAATGCTCTATTGCTGTTTATTATGTCACTCCAGCTTACCGGTTCGCTTCTATACATGTTGTTCTTTTTTCTTTGCTAGTTTCGCAAAAGCTCGAGTACCTGATTTTGTATGCGATTTTTCCCGCTCTTTTTGTACGTCGGGATCCGGAAGGGTCAGCTTATCCATAAGCCAAAGTTCGCTGAATATAAGCAAAACCGCTGCCGGCATCATGGCCAGACCGGCAAAATCATGAAAGAATTTCTCTGCCACTTCAGTACTCACAAGCAGAAATAGTATCGCTGTTACGCAAATTCTCAAAATATTGCACATCACCGCGACAGGAATACTTGACAAAAGCAGGACTGCTTTCTGCTTGCGAGAGCGATTTACCATGTACGCAATAAATGCTGTGACAATAATAAATGCTATCAGCATTCGCAGACCGCTGCACGCCTCTGCTACTGCCATAGGAATATTTTCGTTCAGCGTTACAACATTTCCCTGCTGGCTGACCCTGGCACCAAAAGCCTCTAAAAGAAAAACAGATCCTGTTGTTGACATTCTCTGCAATGGTCCGCTGATTAGGTTGTGAATGCGACCGGGGAAAGGGACCATGAGAAAAAGGAACAACAGTATCCACGAGACACTGCGAAACATCTGCCAACCGGCAACCATAAGAACTGTACCCGTTATGGTCAGGACCAGCGAATATCGCTCTGCTGATTCATACATGAACAGCAATCCGAAAATCCTCGTGGTTTGTGCCAGTATAAGCAGTGCTATCGCCGGCCAGTATGGCTTGAGCAAGCATTTATTCAGCGTTTTTCTCTCGCGCCAAACAAGAAAAAGTGCAATAAGCGGAACAAGCTGACCCGCAGAGTAATCATCGTTTCTTTGCCATTCTTTGAAAAGATCTGCAATTGTCGCCCAATACGAAAGTAAAGTTACGGCCAGCAGCGCCAAAGTAGTTGAAACAAGTCTAATGGTATGTTCCCGCTTTTGATTGCTGCTATCAATCTGCAGAGCATGTCTGTGGCGAATACGATTACTCATCACGAGCGGTTTCCCCCAAAATATGTTTTGGATCAAGACGAGTTTCATTTGAAAGTTGAGTATCTCCAGTGCTTTCAAACAGTCTGGATATCAATGGGGCTGATTCGGCGGCAAAGGAACAGACTATTTTCTCTGCTGAAGAGGCATTCAGATTCACCGAAGTGGAAGAAACTATCTGTACTTGAGCTACATAACGAACCGTGCCGGAGCCCCGCCATACTTTAAATCGTAATCCTGAAACGTCACGGTAATACTGACCATCGACAATGTAGTAATCCAGAACCACGGTTTTTTTGTTGTTCAAAGTGCCGCGTGTAAACTGGAAGATATTACAAGGCAGCTCCGTTTCATCTCTCAAGGACAGTTTCAGAGAACGACTGTCAATACGCGTCCAGCCGGCACCTGTATAGCATACTTCAGGGCGGTGAGGCATCAGGTCACGTGCTCTTCCACCATATGCTATATATAAAGAGATATGTTCAGTATCATTACGTCTTGAATATATACGATTGACATATGCATCAGTGTCTGTGGCACGAACTATTTCCTCATCCAGCGGCACTTCCCGGCCCGTCCAATCCCCGATATCGAGGGGTAATAGTTCCAATTCAGCAGAAGTCAGTAAAGTTATGTTCATGGGTGTCGCCAGGCGAGCTGCCAAAACGTTGTAAGCCGCGCTAAAAACTATTATTACCAAACCTGCTGCTATTGCAGCTACAGCGACTGATTTTCGATTTGAATTGTCACTTTTTATCATCTGTTCGGCCTTTTATTTAAGTGTCAGATACTTG
This sequence comes from Sedimentisphaerales bacterium, assembly GCA_032250555.1. GTDB lineage: Bacteria > Planctomycetota > Phycisphaerae > Sedimentisphaerales > Anaerobacaceae > NIOZ-UU13. Next base: position 1,342 of record JAVVFI010000251.1, on the reverse strand, counting down.
CAAGTGATTCATTTCTATATGCCTTTGCCACCCAAAGTGAGGCTTAAAGGCCATGTTCATTCTGTCAAACTTATTCAATGCCTGATCGAACTGCCGATCATTAGATTTACAAATTATTTCGTTATATTCAAATGTTGCGATTGGTAAAGAATGCTTATTTAATGCTTGATATAACACTGGTAGCCGCTTGTAGTCAAAACCCATTAAATGCGCACATGCCAGATCAACGGCCAAGGCATTATTACCGGAGAGGACAAAACCTGCCGGTTTTGGCGTTGGATCCAAGGGGCCATTACCTTCACCTCCAATAATGCCATCAACAATACAGAATAAGCGCCTTGCAGGATTTTCTTGAAGATGTCCATTATTATTGGCATACATAAGTATCCGGTTCAGATCGATTACCATCCGCCATGTAGTATCGTTACCATACCAGTTACCGGAGCGAATCGTATTTGTGTTTGTGTCACCGAAGATTCCTTTGCCGAAACCTTTCAACGGCTTGGCCATTATTCTCCGAAAAGGGCCGAACAAGGGAAAAAGACTCCTGAAACAGGTCATGGCTCTTCTTTCGATTCGGTGTATCACGCCGTCATCGGCAAACTGATCTCCACCCTGAACCGGGGTGCCTTCTCTGTGGTGTGGCAGCCAGTTCTTGTTTCCATTAATACCCACCAGATTCTTCAAGCATACCGTGATACCGGTTTTTTTGTGAGTTTTAAGTTTGGGCAGGTTAATAATACAATCTGCGTCCATTATTGTCTTCGAAATCAGATATTCATGAACATCGTCATGATGGTGCGTTCTGAGTTCCTGAGTATCGTATTCTGCGCCGTACAGTAGGTGGCAAAGATGAGAGACTTCATTGAACGCCGAATGTCGGCCCAAATTCACCTTAACATAACCGGATGGATCACCGGGCAATCGTTCATGACCAACTATCACACCATCAAGCTTTCGAGCTTTTTCTGGTCGAAGATCATATACTTCTACTTCAAAATCTGCATGTTCTCTGAAGAACTCTTGAATTTCGTCCAATCCACTGATTCGTCGAATTACTTCAAAGTCCGCATCATTTTGTGAGGCATCTGCGATTATAATTCGACCTTCACCTTTCATGGCTATATAGACATAATCAAGAGCTGCTCGAATGATGGAGCCGTGAGTTATCAGGCAATCTTCATGGCTATGATGTGTCTCGCGAAAATCACGAATAAAATTAGGTTTCAATACTACTGTATTACCGGGATGGACAATCCCTCCAAGCGGATTCCATTCCTTTTGCCCGTAATGTTCAATATCGAGTTTCAACAATCGAAGTGTATCACGCACACTATCGTAT